>JALRGF010000586.1 GCA_023253495.1 Verrucomicrobiales bacterium | reverse complement strand
CCGGACCCCGCCACTTTCTACTCCAGCGGTCCGGAAGGATACATCGACTACCCGTTCCTCAGCTGAGGCGGGAGAGCGGCTTTCGCCGCGCCCGGAACGCGGCTCCACACCCGCCGCGCGGGAACCGCCCGAGAAGGGGCGTGCCTGCCGGTCGCGGCACATCCTCTCCGCCGGCGCGCCCGGAGGTCGCACCCCGCCTCTCTTTCCGTTCAGGCGGCGTCGAACTCCACGCGGTACCGCGGCAGCCCGGGGTCGGCGTCCTGGCTGTAGCGGTCGATGCCCCCGGCGAGGGCGCGGACCTGCGTGAACCCGTGGCCGGCGAAATAGGCGGCGGCGTCGAGCGCGCGGGGGCCGGTGTGGTCGTAGAGCACGACGAGGTCGTCCTTGTTCCACGAGCCGAAGGCTTCGCGCTGGAGGTCCTGGGAAAAGAGGACTGATCCCGGAATGGCGACGGCCTCGTGTTCCTCGCGGGTGCGGAGGTCAACAAGGTGGAGCAATGCGCCATCGTTGATCCGGGATTTCAGCTCGGCCGGGGATATCTGGAGGCGCAGGTCATTCTCGTGGCTGGCGCGCAGGTGGTCGATCATTTCCTGAACCGGGATGTTGTCGTTGCGGGCGCAGAGGGCGGCGAGCGATTCCCCGGGCTCGAAGGCGCAGCTGGAGCAGCCACCGATGTGGTAGCGGGCGAAGAGGGCGCGGCGCGCGCCGGGCAGGGCCTCCATCACGGCGGCCACGGTCATGTCGGGAGTGAGATCGGGAACGGGGGCGGCGGTCATTCCGCAGTGAAGCGAGGATCGGCCGGGCGTCGCCGGAAATCCGTGCGGACGGCCCGCGGACCACTGCGGAAAAACCGGTGTTCAAGGCGGCCCGCGTGTGGTTTCATGGTATCGGCGGAGGTTCTGGTTTCCACTGCCACCCGCCGCCGCTCCCCATGCAAGACCTGCCGAAGATCTACCTGTGGCCGAACCTGATGACCGCCGGCAACCTGGCGTGCGGGTTTTTCGCGACGTTGAGCATCTTCAGCGGCATGCTCGGGGCGCACCACGGGGACTCCGCCAACGGGTATTTTTACCAGGCCATCGCGCTCATTCTGGGAGCCTGCGTGTTTGATGCGCTCGACGGCCGGATGGCGCGCCTGACCGGGCAGGACTCGCCGTTCGGGCGTGAATTCGATTCGCTGGCGGATATTGTGTCGTTCGGGGTGGCGCCGGCGCTGCTGGTGCACGAGGTGGTGCTGGCGGAGATCCCGGACAAATGGGGGTGGGTCATTGCGTTTGTCTACCTCCTGTGCGGGGCGATGCGGCTGGCGCGCTTCAACTGCCTGGCGTGGCAGGACGCCAAAAGCGCCTCGTCAGATTTTATGGGCATCCCGATTCCGGCGGCGGCCGGAGTGATCAGCTCACTCACGCTGCTGTTGATGTGGCTGGAGGAGAAGGAACGGCCGATCGGTCGGTGGACGTGGGTCCTGCCGCCATTGATGCTGCTGCTGGCCGGCATGATGATCAGCAAGATCAGTTATCCGAGCTTCAAGGGCCTGAACATACGCACCCGCCGTTCGCTGCCCTGGGTGCTCAGTGCCGCCATCCTGCTCGTCCTCACCGTGAAGTGGTGGCAGGTCATGCCGGCCATCCTCTTTGTCGGCTACCTCTGCTACGGCCCGGCCCGCCCCTGGATCTCGCGGCGCCTCCGCCGGGAACTGGAGGAGGACGACGAGGAGCGCGAACTGGAGGAAGCGCTTGAGGAAGGCCAGCGGCCCGCGCCGCCGCCGCCCGGCACCCCTGCGCCCGGCTCCGCGCCGGTGCCCGACGTCACCCCCGAGGACCGCGACCGCGCGAACCGCCTGGTGTGATCCCGCCCGCGGCCTGCGCGCGCATCGTCCCACCCGGACCACCCCTCACCCCCGTCTCATGAGAACCCGCCGCCGTCACTTCCTCCGGACGATCCTCGCCACCGGAACCGCCCCGCTCATCGTGCCGCGTCACCTGATCGCCCGAAGCGGACAGACGCCGCCATCGGAAAAACTGGCCACCGCACACATCGGCGTCGGCGGCCAGGGAGGCGGCAACCTCGGCGAAATCGGGTCGTTCTCCGAAACTGAAGTCGTCGCACTCTGCGACATCGACGAAAACAACCTGAAAGCCGCGGCCTCGAAATTTCCCAAGGCGCGCCAGCACCGCGACTGGCGCCGTCTGCTCGACAGCCACAAGGATGTGGACGCGGTAGTGGTGTCCACACCCGACCACCATCATGCGCCCATTGCGCTGGCCGCAATGCAGCTCGGCAAACACGCTTACGTCGAGAAGCCGCTGGCCCACACGATCGAGGAGGCGCGCAAAATGCAGGAAATGGCGGCCCGGATGAAAGTGGTCACTCAGATGGGCAACAACGGCCATGCCGGCGAAGGGCTGCGACTGTGGAAGGAATACATCGACGCCGGGGCCATCGGAACAGCCCGTGAGGTGCACGTCTGGTCCGACCGCCAGGGGGGATGGTGGGACACCCAGGGCACGGCACGCCCGAAGGAGACGCCGCCGGTGCCGGCGCACGTCGACTGGGACCTGTGGATCGGACCGGCTCCCATGCGGCCTTACCATTCCTCGTATCATCCGATGAAGTGGCGCGGCTGGTGGGACTTCGGCTGCGGCGCGCTGGGTGATATGGCCGTGCACAATGCCGACCCGGCCTTTTACGCCCTCGACCTCGGAGCCCCCGACTGGGTGGAGGCGGAGACGTCGGAAAGCAACAACGACTCGTTCCCGGCCTGGAACATCGTGCGCTACCACTTTCCCGCCAGAGGCGCGCGCGGCGAAATCACCATGACCTGGTACGACGGCGGCCGGCTGCCGGCCAAAGTGCCGTTCCTCGAGGAAGGTCGGCCGCTTTCCGACAACGGCCTGATCATCATCGGTGACACCGCCGGCCTGATGGGAGGCAGTCACGCCAGCCCGCCGCGGATCATTCCGGAAGTGAAAATGAAGGAGTTTGCCCGCCCCGCTGCGACGATCGCACGCTCACCCGGCCATCGCATCGAGTGGGTGCGCGCCGCCATTGCCGGCAAGCCGGAAGACGCCCAGAGCGGTTTCTGGTACTCGGCACCCTTCACCGAGGCGCTGCTTGTCGGCCTGCTCGCGGTGAGATTCCGGAAGCGGGTCCACTGGGACGCAGCCGCCCTGAAATCCCCCGACACCCCGGAAGCCGACGCCATCATCCGCAAGGCGTATCGCGAGGGGTGGCAACTGCCGGCCTGAGACCCGGGCGCATCGGTTCATGCGACTGCTGTGTCTCCAGCTCAAGCGGATCGGCGATGCCATCCTGACGGCTCCGGCGCTGGCCGCCCTGCGGGAAGCCCATCCGCAGGCCCATCTCACCCTCGTGCTGCACGGCCCCGCCGGCGGTCTGGCCCCGGCCATGGCCGCGGCCGACGAGGTGCGGGTCTACGCGCCCGGGCGGCCGAACATCGCCCTGTGGAGCCGCATCCTCACCAGCGGCTGGGCCGCGTGTTATGATTTCACCGGAAGCGACCGCTCCGCCGTCATGGCGCGTCTGAGCCGCGCTGGACGCGTCTTCGGTTACCGGAAATTCGCGGAAAAACGACGGTGGCGCGCCGATGGTTACACCGACCTGTGCGACGCCTCCGTGCGCGACCTCCATACCGTCGATTTCCACCTCGCCCTGACCGGCCGGCCGCTGCCGGCGGACACCGGATTCAAGCCGCCGCACGGTGAAACCGCCGTGGTGCCGGGCCTGCCGGCCGTTCCGTTCGGCGTCGTCCACCCGGGCACCGCGCGCGCGGAAAAATACTGGCCGGCCCGCCGCTGGGCTGAAGTGATCTCCCGGCTGCCGCTGCCGGTGGTGCTGACCGGCTCGCGCGACCGGGAAGAGCAGGCGCATCTGGCGGCCATCCGCGCCGCGCTCGGCCCCGCGGCCCCGCCGGTGCTCGACCTCAGCGGTTCCCTCACCCTCATGCAACTCGCCGGCGTCATCAGCCGCGCCCGCCTGGTTCTTTCCGTCGATTCGGCGGCCATGCACCTCGCGGCCATGGCGCGGCGGCCCCAGGTGGCCTTGTTCGGGCCGACCAATCCGTTCCACTGGCGGCCGCGGCACCCGGATGCGCGCGTGCTGCTGGCCAGCGGCCAGCCGTCGGAAACCCTCGGCCCGCGCCATGTGGCCGCACCGATGGATGCGTTGTCGACAGCCGCGGTTTTGGCGGCTATCGATGACCATCTCGTCCGCCAGCCGCTCCCGACGGCCGGCGGGTCCGCCGGCCGCTGAGCGGGCGCATGTTCCCCCGATGAAAAAAATCAGCCGCAAGGAGTTGGCGACGATGTCCTCCCGCGAGGTGCTGGCCGCCGCGCGGGAGCCGTACCGCCGGCTGGTCCGCTATCTGCGGCCCTACAAATCCCGCTTCGCCCTCGGCATCCTCTTCGGCCTGCTCGCCGGCGCCACCAATGGCGGCCTCGTCTTCGTCACCCGCCACGTCGGCAACGAAGT
>JALRGF010000570.1 GCA_023253495.1 Verrucomicrobiales bacterium | reverse complement strand
CATGGACGCCCTGCCCGGATCGCTCATGCCTGCCGGCTTCGAGGCCGCCCTGCCCCCGCCCGCCATGGCCGACCTGCTGGAGTTCCTGCGCGCCGCCGCCCCGTAACCCCGCAGCGCTGCCTTCCAGGCAGCGAGTGTCTCCCCCTCAACGTTCCACAACCGACGTCCCACCGCCTTCAAGGCGGCCGCTCCCCCACCCACCGTCTTCCGCACAGCCGCCCGACACGCCCCAAACCTTCACCCTTCATCCTTCATCCTTCCGTCCCGCACCCGGACCACGCATGCGTCTTCTCCGCCTCTTTCTCATCCTCGCTGCGGCCGTGATGATTCCGTTTCTGATCTGGGGCGGGCGCTTCGAAGAGTGGTTCACCGGTGAGGCTGCTGTCGCCTGGCTGCGCGGCCTCGGCCCGTGGGCGTGGCTCGGCGGGACCGCCCTGCTCATGGCCGACCTCTTTCTCCCGGTCCCCGGCACCGCCGTGATGAGTGCCCTCGGGTTTTTGTACGGCCCGTGGACTGGCGGGGCCATCAGCGCGCTCGGATCATTTCTCTCCGGCTCCCTCGCCTACGGCCTGACCCGGTGGATCAACCCGCGCTGGGCCGCCCAACTCGCCGGCGAGGACGGCCTCCGGAAATACCATGACCTCTTCGCCCGCTCCGGCACGTGGATCGTCGCCCTCTCGCGCTGGCTGCCGGTCCTCCCGGAAGTGGTTGCGTGCCTTGCCGGCCTCAGCCGCATGCCGGCCCGCGCGTTTTTCACCGCTCTCGCCTGCGGCAGCCTGCCGCTCGGCTTCGCCTTTGCCGCCATCGGCGCCGCCGGCCAGCAGAACCCGGCCCTCGCCCTCACCCTCAGCGCCCTGGTGCCCGCCGCTCTGATCGCCGTCGCGCGCCGCTGGCTGCGGTAAAACGACCGTACCGCCCGCTCCCCCGCCGCCCCGACTCCGCAAAATCCCCGCAAATACCGCTGCACCCGGCGCGCCCCCGCGCATCATACCCGACATGAAATCGCCGCTCCGCATCCTCACCGGCCTGACCGCCAGCCTCGCCGCCGCTACCGCCCTGCTTGCCGAAACCGGCGACTGGAAACCGCTCTTCAACGCGAACGACCTCGATGGCTGGGTCAATGCCAATGGCGCACCCGAAACTTGGAGCATCAAGGACGGCGTGATCTCGTGCACTGGCAAACCGGTCGCCGCCCTGCGCACGATCAAGCAATACGAGAACTTCGAGCTCGAACTCGAATGGCGCCACCTCAAGCCCGCCGGAAATGCCGGCATTTTCGTCTGGGCCTCGGCGCTGCCCGCCGTCGGCCAGCCGTTCCTGCGCGCCATCGAGGTCCAGGTCCTCGAAAATGCGTACGGCGGCGCGGAGCAAAACGTCTGGTTCACCACTCACGGTGACGTCTTTCCCATCCACGGGGCCACCATGACCCCGATGCGCCCCCAAACGCACAAGGGCGACAAAAGCCGCTGCTTCCCCAGTGAGTTTCGCAGCAAGCCGTCGCCGGAATGGAACCACTACCGCATCGTCGCCCGCAACGGATCGATCCGCCTCTCGGTCAATGGCAAAGAAGTCTCCGGCGGCGACAACTGCCTCTGGCGCAAAGGCCATCTCGGCCTCGAAAGCGAAGGGTCCCCCACCGAATGGCGGAACATCAAGATCAAGGAGCTGCCGTCCACCGGCGCCACCGCCGAAGAATCCGCCCCGGTCGACGAAGGCTGGCGCCCGCTCTACAACGGGGTCGACCTGCGCGGGTGGACACCGGAAGGCCCCGCACCTGAAGCCACGGCACCCGACAGCAAAACCACCGCCAACTGGTCCGCCAACGACTGGGTGCTTCAGGCCACCCCCTCCGACGCCCCGGCCACCCTCCGCACCAACGAGGAATTCGGCGCGGTCGAAATCATCGTCGACTGCAAGGTACCCGCCGAAACTGCCGCCGACGCCCCGCTTCCCGCCCTCGCCCTGTCGACCGCGCCCCCCATCCCGCTGAGCGGCACCCCCGGCTCATGGCAGCGTCGCCACATCACCGTGGCCCATGGCACGCTCACCGTCAAAGACGCCGCCGGGAAGCCACTTGGTTCCTCGTCATGGCCCGCCGACGCGCCGGCCCGCGGCCCGATCCGCCTGATCCCCGCCCGCGGCCGACCCACCGAATTCGCCAACATCTTCGTCCGCGAAAAACCATAGACACCTCCAACCGCTCATCGAGCGCTCCAAGGCCACTCCCCCCACCCGCCTCCATGTCCCTCACCATCCTCCACACCGCCGACTGGCAATTGGGCAAACCGTACCAGCGCGTCACCGACGACACCAAACGCGCGCTCCTTCAGCACGAACGCCTTGCTTGCCTGCGCCGCATCAGCGAGGCCGCCCGCGAGTCCGGGGCCGCCTGTGTGCTGGTGGCCGGCGATCTTTTTGACAGCCCGACTCCGGTTCGTGCCACCGTCGCCGCCGCCTGCGAAGCCATCGGCTCGATGAATATCCCGGTGTTCGCCATCCCGGGAAACCACGACCACGGAGGGCCCGGCAGCCTCTGGGAACAACCGTTCTTCCTCCAGGAACGCGAGCAGCGCGCCCCCAACCTCCGCGTCCTGCTCACCCCCGAACCGGTCGTGCTCGACCAGGCCGTCCTCTTTCCCGCACCGCTCCTCCTGCGCCACCATGCCGCCGACCCCACCGCCTGGATCCGTTCCGCTTTCGAGTCCGGCGAGTTTCCCCAAGACCGTCCGCGCCTTGTCCTCGCCCACGGCAGCGTGCAAGGATTCGAGTCCCCTGCAGAAGAGGAGGACGAGGAATCACATGGCCTCAACCGCATCGACCTCTCCCGGCTGCCCGAATCCGAAATCGACTACATCGCCCTCGGCGACTGGCACGGCACCAAGGAAATTTCCCCAAAAGCGTGGTACGCCGGCACCCCGGAAATCGACCGCTTCCCGAAAGGTGCCGACAACGAGCCAGGCCACGTCCTCGTCGTCCGGGTCGCCCGCGGCCAGCCGCCCCGGATCGAAAAAAAACATACCGGGCGGTTCCGGTGGAATGAATTCGCCTATCACTTTTCCGAGGACACCGGGTTCGACACCTTCCAGGCCGCCCTCGACGCCCGCATTGGTGCGTGGGGACAGGACAGCCTGCTCAAACTCAGCCTCGCCGGCAGCCTGGGCATCGAAACCTCACGGCGCCTCGCCGAACGCCTCGCTTCCCTCGACGCGCTGCTGCTCCGCGTGAAGCTCGACGACCGCGTCACCCTCGCCCCGACCGACGAGGAGATGCACTCCCTCGCCGATCGCCCGACCGACCCGCTCATCGCGGCCGTCGCCGCCGAACTCATTTCGATGTCACAAGGCCCGAAACAGGAAATCGCGCGCCTCGCGCTGCGCGAACTCCATGCCGCGCTTCGCTGATCGCTTTCCCCGCCCGTCCCCCCGGCCCACCAGCCAATCCCTTTCCCCCGCCACCCGCATGCGCCTCCTCTCGCTCACCGTCCACCACTACCGTCTCCACCGCGACCTCACCATCGAGTTCGATCCGTCCCGCACCCTGATCGGCGGACCGAACGAATCCGGCAAAAGCACCCTCGCAGAAGCCATCCACCGCGCCCTGTTCATGCGCTACAAGTCCGGCGGTGAGCTTCGCAAATCCATGGTCTCGGACACCCATGGTGGACACCCCGGGGTCCGTCTGACCTTCGAGGCCGACGGCGATACCTGGACGATCGAAAAAGAATTCACCGGCACCCCCAAGGCCACTGCCCGGCTTTCCTCGGCCAAAGGCCTCATCCTTCACGGAGATGCCGCCGAAGACAAACTCGCCGCCCTCACCGGCACCCCGGACGGATCGACCAATACCGTAAATCAGATCACCACCCGCTGGGCCCACCTCTGGGTCTGGCAGGGGACCGCCGGCGCCGACGCGTCCACCCACACCGCCGCACACCGCCACACCCTGATCCAACGGCTCCAGGAAACCGGCCTCGCCGCCGTCATGCAGTCGGAAACCGACGACCACACCCGC
>JALRGF010000548.1 GCA_023253495.1 Verrucomicrobiales bacterium | reverse complement strand
AGAGCGGAACGGTGATGCGCTATCAGGGCGCGGAATCGCCGACCGGCTGGCGCTCGGCCCGCGCCATCGAAATGCTTCTGCGCCATGGCGAACACATCGAAAGCTTCCGCAAACGCGTGCGTCTCTCCGTCGCCCAGAACGCCGGCGAGGCCGTCGGCGCCCCCGACGCCATCGTGCTGCTCGGCGAGGAAAAGGTCGAGGCCGTGGAGAATTCGGTCGATTTCCACCCGGAAACCGGCGGGCGCCTGAACGAGGCGCGGCCGTTCAACCTGATGTTGCGCACGTTTCTCGGTCCGACGGCGACCGAGGACGATGTGACCTACCTGCGTCCGGAGACGGCGCAGGCGATTTTTGCGCAGTTCAAGAACGTGCTCGACTCGTCGCGGATCAAGGTGCCGTTCGGCATCTGTCAGATCGGCAAGGCATTCCGCAACGAGGTGACGCCGAAGAACTTCACTTTCCGCTCGCGCGAGTTCGAGCAGATGGAGCTCGAATTCTTCATCAAGCCGGACGAGGCCATCGAGGCGGTGCACGGCCACGTGACCGCCTGGCATGAAGGCGCCGACCTGTCCACGCCGCAGGACACCTGGGGCTGGGAGATGTGGCACCGGTACTGGGTCGAACAGCGCACGCAGTTCTACAACCGCATCGGCCTCGGTCCCGACGTGCTCGATTACCACTGGCAGACGAAGGACGAACTTGCGCATTACGCCCGCGCCTGCGTCGACATTCTCTGCCGCTTCCCGTTCGGCACCGAGGAACTCGAGGGCATCGCCGCGCGCGGCGACTTCGATCTCGCCGCGCACCAGAAGGCGAGCGGCAAGCCGCAGGAATTCTTCGATGAGCCGCTGAAGGCGGCGGTGGCCGCCTGGGACGACGCGAAGAAGGCCGCATTTGTGGAGAAGAAACTTGCCGAGCAGCGTGCCAAGGGGGCTCAGGCCCTCAGCGAAGAGGAGACGCGCCACTGGTGCGACCGGTTCTTCAAGGGCAACTATGTGCCCCATGTGATTGAGCCGTCGGCCGGCCTCGACCGCCTCGCCCTCGCCATCATCTGCACCGCGTTTTCCGAGGAGGTCAAGACCGACGAAAAGGGCAAAAGCGAAACCATCACCGTGCTGCGCTTCCACCCGCGGGTGGCCCCGATCAAGGTCGGAGTTTTTCCGCTGCTCAAGAACAAGCCGGAACTGGTGGCCAAAGCCCGCGAGGTTTACGACCGGCTGCGCGGCCACATGGTCTGCTTCTACGACGAAACCGCCAGCATCGGCCGCCGCTACGCCCGTCAGGACGAAGCCGGCACGCCCTTCGGTGTGACCATTGATTTCGAAACCCTCGGCGAAAAGGGACCGGAACTGCAGGACACCGTGACAGTGCGCGAGCGCGACGGCGGTGCCCAGCACCGCATCGCCATCAGCGATCTCCCCGGCTGGCTGCTCCAGCGGGTTTCGTAGGGACAGGGCTTCCGGCACTCGCGGGGCCTGACGGCTCCCGGCCGGCAGTTCCTCACCCCCGCAGCCGCGCCACCGCCTCGGCCATGGCGCGGGAAGCAGGCAGGGCGGACACCCGGCCACCCTCATCGAGCACCTGGGATTTGACCTGCGGCAGCGAATTTTCCGGCGCGACCAGATGGTGCGCGAGGTCGCGGCGCAGCATCGGCAGGTCGTTGAAATTGTCCCCGGCGGCGAACACCTCAGCAGCGGTCAGACCGAGGTGGCGGGTGAGTTCCCGGAGCGCGGTTCCTTTGTCGAACCGGCGGTGGGTGAAGCGCAGGTAAATGGTGTTGCGCTGGTAGCCGAGGTCGGGCCAGTGCGCGAGGCGCTCGTGCACAAAATCGATGACCTGCGCCATGCCCTCTTCGGTGTGCGTGATCACCCCGGCCGGATCTCCGGCTTCCTCAATCCACCAACCGAGCTGCCCCCCCTCGACGAATCGCCGGATGTCACCCAGCACCCGCGCATGATGCCGGTAAAACGTGTCGTGGATGACACGCGCCTCGCCATTCCAGACGCCGAGGTCGCTCCAGCGACCGTCGGCGGAGCGGGCGTAGATCTCGTGTTCGCGGGCGATGATAAAGTCCGGGGCCAGCGGGATGCGGTGGCCGAGCACCCCTTCGAGGGTGTGGTGAAGCGACCGCCCGGTATTGATGACCCAGGCGGCACCCCCGCGGCTGGCGGCCTCCAGCTGTTCAGCGAGGGCGGGCTCGAACGACGGCGTATGGTCCTTGTCGACCAGGGTGCCGTCGAAATCGAAACAGAAGAGGTTTACGGCCATGCGCAGCGGGGGTGGATCAGAGGAGTTTTACTTCGAAGAACGGTCCGCGGATGAGTTCGGAGACGCGCCAGAGCAGGCCGGCCAGCAGGGCTGCCTGCAGGACGGTATACACCCGCCGCCGCATCCCCGGCCCGAGCGGCCGCACCGAGGCTTCCGCCCAGGCGGTCAGCGAGAAGACCAAGGGCAACCAGAGCGAGAGCATGAAGCGGTCGCCGCGCCCGACAGGATTGTACCACCCGTAAAGCAGCGTGAGCAAGGTGATCGTCCCCGCCACCATCAGGACGGCGGCCAGCGCATCGGCACCGCGCGGCGCTCCCGGCGCCGGCCGGGCCGCCGCGGGACGCTTCCATCCGAGGGCCGCCGCGACGAGCGCCATGGCGGCCAACCCGCCGAGGAAGGCGCCGCGGGGTTCGAGCACCCGTTTCCAGGGTTTTTGCGGGGTGCCGGCATTCCGGCCGCTCCCTTTCGGCGCCAGGAACGTGCGCAGGCTGCCGTACTCGCCCGCCACCCCGTCGCGCAGACGCCCGACCATCGCGGACGGCGGGTGGGTCGCCCGATAGGTGGCGAACGACGGCCAGCGGTCGGCCGGCACCGCGTCGAGCGCCCGCTTGTCCGGATGCGCTCCCATCCAGGCGTAGCCGGCCGGGAAATCGTCCATCCACATCCAGACATTCGGGTAGGCGAAAAACGGACGGCCCCAGCGCTCGTGGGCATAGGCCATGCGCGGAGCCATCACCAACAGAAAAACCGCTGCCCACACCACCACCCCGATGGCATGCCGCGCCGGGCTCCACCGGTCCGACGGACACCACAGCCCCCACAGAAACCGCACCGCCATCGCCCCGAACCACACCGCCATCAGCGGCTGGATCGAACTCTTGGCCAGTCCGGCCAGACCGCACAACACCCCGAACACCGCGTACCCGCCCAGCGGATTGCGCGAAACCAACCGCAGTCCGACCAGCCAGCTGAGGAAAAACAGGATGAAATACAGCGGCTCCGGCTGAAAGGCGACCGCCCGCGGCAACAGCGCCCCGAGCATCCGCCAACCCATCTACGGCGGCGAAGCGGTCATCACCGGACGCTTCTCCGACGAGGAAGCCCGCAACCTCGCCAGCGTTCTCGAAAACCCGCTCAAAACGCCGGTCGAAATCGAAGAAACGCGCAGCGTCTCCGCCTCGCTCGGCGCGGACTCCATCCGCAGCGGCGTCGGCGCCGGCCTGCTCGGTCTCGCCCTCACCCTGCTCTTCGTCCTCTTCTACTACCGCCTCGCCGGCGTCGTCGCGTGCTTGGCCCTGGCCGTCAACCTCGTCCTGCTTTTCGGCGCGATGAGCATGTTCAACTTCGTGCTCACCCTGCCTGGCATCGCCGGCATCATCCTGACCAACGGCATGGCCATCGACGCCAACGTCCTCATCTACGAGCGCCTGCGCGAAGAGATGAAAGCCGGCAAGTCGCTCGCCGCGGCGGTCAATTCGGCTTATGACAAAGCCTTTTCCGCCATTTTCGACGCCAACGTCACCACCCTGATCACCTCGGCCATCCTCTTCTGGCAGGCCACCGGACCGGTCAAGGGCTTCGCCATCACCCTGACCCTCGGCATCATCGCCTCGATGTTCTCCGCGCTGCTCTTCACCCGCACTTGCTTCGGCTATATGCTGGAAAAATTCGGGCTGAAAAAACTGCGCATGCTCAACTGGATCCCGGCCCACAAAATCGACTTCCTCGGCAAGCGCCACATCGCCCTCGCCCTTTCGGCCATTCTCATCCTGGGCTCGATCGCTTTCTTTGCCTGGCGCGGGGAGAAAAATTTCGGCGTCGACTTCACCGG
>JALRGF010000522.1 GCA_023253495.1 Verrucomicrobiales bacterium | reverse complement strand
TGCTGTGCCGCCCATGAGGAGGAGGCTCCTTCGTGCGGGTGTCTGGACGATCCTTCCGGAAATGAGGCTCCGGCGCCGGTCTGGCCGTCGCCCACCGGGGCCGGGCGCGACCTGCTGCCGGCGGTGGCGTGGTTCGAGCGTCGCGAGGCCGGGCCGCCGGGCTGCCGGGCGGCGGGTCTGCCGGCGGATGTGGTGTCGTGCCCCGGAGCACCGGTTCGGGCGACGGTGCCGGTGGCGCTGACGGTGCGTTACTGCGTTTTTCTGATCTGAGTCGGGGACGTGCCGGATGATGGGCGCCCGGCGCCGGAGGTCCCGTGCCGGGATTCTCCGCGGCCGTGGGGCGATGACGACCCTCCCGCTCCCTGTGACTGACTCAGATCTTCATGAACTTTTCTTTTTTGTTCCTGGCCGGTGGATGCCTGGCCGTATTCGCGTCGGCTCCGGCCGCCATCGCCTGCGCCGATTGCGGCAAGGAAACGTACCGGACCGGCCGCGTGGTCGAGTACGACCTGCGCATCGCCGAGCAGACGCTCCGTCCGGCCGGGCGGCCGGTCACGGCACTCACCATCAACGGCTCGCTGCCCGGACCGACCCTGCGTTTCCAGGAAGGGGACGTGGCGCGCATCCGCGTGCACAACGGCCTGCGCCGCGAAGAGACCTCGACCCACTGGCACGGGCTGCTGCTGCCGAACGTGCAGGACGGCGTGCCGCACGTGACCACGCCGCCGATCCGCCCGGGCGCCACGCACACTTTTGAATTCGTGCTCCGCCACGCCGGCACCTACTGGTACCATTCGCACACCCACCTGCAGGAGCAGCGCGGCGTGTACGGCGCCATCGTGGTCCTGCCGCGGCCGGGCACGCCCGTCGCCGCGTCCGACCGGACCGACCGCGACGAGGTGCTGGTCCTTTCCGACTGGACCGACGAGCCGCCCGGCGAAGTCCTGCGCACGCTGGCCCGCGGCAGCGAGTATTACCTGTTCAAACGCGGCACCGCCCAGTCGTGGCTCGGCGCGCTCCGGGCCGGCGCCCTGAAGGATTACGCCGACCGCGAGTGGTCGAAGATGCCGCCGATGGACGTGGCTGATGTCGCTTACGATGCCTTTCTCATCAACGGGCGCCGCGAATGGAAAGTGCCCGGACGTCCCGGCGAGCGGGTGCGTCTGCGGCTGATCAATGCCGCGGCCTCGACGTATTTCCACGTCACCTGGTCGGCCGGACCGCTGCGGATCATCGAGGCCGATGGCATGCCGGTCCAGCCGGTCACCGTCCCCCGCCTGCTCATCGGAAATGCGGAAACCTACGACATCGTCGTCACCATCCCCCGGCAAGGCGCCTGGGAGCTGCGGGCCACCGCCCTCGACGGCTCCGGGTACGCCTCCGCGCAGCTCGGCGAGGGCCCCCGGCATCCCGCCACCGATCCGCCGAAGCCGTCGCTTTATACGATGGACGAACTGGTCGAACTGGCCGTCGCCGAACAGGACCGGAACCCGCGGGCGGCGGTGGACCTGCCCCGGCCCGGTCCACCCTACGCCCTGCTGCGCGCCCGGCGCGACACGCGTCTGCCGACCGCCGCCCCGCGGCGTGAGCTCTCGATGCGTCTGACCGGCGACATGGGGCGGTACGTCTGGTCGTTCGACGGCCGGACGATGGCCGAGGACGGCGTGGTCCTGCTGCATCACGGCGAGGTGGTGCGGCTGGAGCTGGTCAACGACACCATGATGCACCACCCGATCCACCTGCACGGGCATTTTTTCCGGGTGCTCGGTGGCGCCGATGACGCGCGGGCGCCGCTCAAGCACACGGTGGACGTGCCGCCGATGAGCCGCCGGGTCATCGAGTTCGAGGCCAACGAGCGCCACGACTGGTTGTTCCACTGCCACATGCTCTACCACATGATGTCGGGCATGGGCCGGATCTTCCGCTACGAACCGGCACCCGGCACGGAAGCCGCGCACCCGGGGTCCCCGGGGCCAAACCAATCACCGGGGCCGGCTCACTCCGGCGGCCTCGGCGAGCACGGCCACGACATGTGGTTCGCCTGGGGCGAGGGCAGCCTGCTCTCGAACATGAGCGAGGGACAACTCACTCTGCGCCGCGGCCGCCATGACCTGCTGCTCGACTGGCAGATCGGCTGGGAGGACGTGCCCGAGACCGAATACGAGGCCGAGCTGGTCTGGCAGCGGTATGTTTCCCCGGATTTTCAGGCGTTCGCCGGCGTCCGGTTCGAGCGGGAGTCCAGTGACGACGAGTCCCGGGCGGTGGCCGGGGTGTCCTACCGCCTGCCGCTGCGGGTCCGGAGCCGCCTGAGCCTCGATCATGAAGGCGAGGCGCGGATCGGCCTGGCCCACACCGTGCCGCTGACCGGCCGCCTCAGTGTTTTCGGGGAGGTTGAATACGACACCGGTACCGAGTGGGAGTGGACCGCCGGGGCCTCGCTGCTCGTGAACAAAGCCGTCTCCCTGACCACCCAGTTCCACTCCGACTACGGCTTCGGCGCCGGCGTTTCCCTGCGGTTCTGAGTCCGCCGGCGGAACGCGCGGGCCCACCGTGGCCGCGGTCGACGGGTCGCCTCACCGCGGCCAGGCCTCCCTCTTCTTTCCTCCTCTTTCCCGCTTCAGTCTTTCTCCCACCAACCCACCAACCACCAACCCACCACGCCCCTGGCATTCCCACCATGAAAACCATTATCTCCTCACTGATTCCGATCGCGCTCGCCGCGCTTCTGCTGCCGTCCTGTGTGGCCACTGACCCGGCCGCCGGCGGAGCGGCCGTCAAGCGCTATCCTTTGAACACGTGTATCGTCACCGACAACGAACTCGGCAGCATGGGCGATGTCATCACGAAGACGTACGGCAGCCAGGAAGTGAAATTCTGCTGCAAACCGTGCATCCGGAAATTCGAAGCCGACCCCGCGAAGTTCCTCGCGAAACTGCCCCGCTGACACCGGTTGGCGCGGGCGGAGGAACGATGGAAAAAAAGTGTGGCCCGGGCGCATTTTGCGCGTTACAACCCGGCGCTCACCTCACAACATGCGACGATTGTCGATTCCATTTTCCCCCATGCCCGTGACCTCCCTGCTGGCGGCCCGATCGGTTCTGTGCCGAGTGGGATCCGCCGGAGTGTTTGTGTGGGTGGCGCTTGGCTCGCCGGTGTCCCGGGCCGGTGACGCCGGAGTGGTCTCCCTGGCGGAGCGCGAGATTGCCCGCCGGGACGCGTCCGTGCAGCGCGCCACCGAGCTGATCGCACAGGCCCGCGCCGCCCGGCAGTCGCGTGATCTGGCCGGTGCGGTGGAGGCGTCCCGTGAGGCGCTCGCGCTGCTGCCCCAGGCTCCGGCCACCGCCGCGCTGCGCGCGACGGCAGTGCAGGAATTTGCCGGAGCGGCCACGGCGCGCGCTGAGGAACTGGCGGCCCTGGCGCGCTATGACGAAGCCAACCGTCTGCTCGACGAAGTGCTGAGCGGCGAGCGGTCGCCGGATTTTGCACCCGCCCGCCGCCTCAAAAAGCAGATTGGCGACCCCGAATTTTTCAATCCCGCGGCGACCCCCGGGCACTTGGACGATGTGCAGAAGGTCACGGAAGCGCTGGCGCTGGCCGAGGGTCATTTCGCGCTCGGCGCTTTCGATCAGGCCCGGGCCCAGTACCACCGGGCGCTGGCCATCGACCGCACCAATACCGCGGCGCGCCGCGGCCTGGAAAAAATCGAGCGCCGCATCAGTGACTATCAGCTGTCGAGCCGGGACCACACCCGGGCCGACGCGCTCCGTCAGGTCGACCAGCAATGGGAAACCCAGGTGCCGCGGTATGCGGTGGATATGGGTGGCGGCCTGGGGGGCGAGCTCGGCGGCAGTCCGGCCGGCGTGGTTACGGCCCGCGAGA
>JALRGF010000699.1 GCA_023253495.1 Verrucomicrobiales bacterium | reverse complement strand
GTCGGCATCGCCGAGGAACACGCCGCCCTCTTCGCCTGCGGTCAGGCCATCCAGGGGCTCCGGCCGTTCCTCACCATCTACAGCACGTTCATGCAGCGCGCCTATGACATGATCATTCATGACATCGCCCTGCAGAACCTGCCCGTCCGCCTCGCCATGGACCGCGCCGGTCTCAGCGGTGACGACGGCCCCACCCACCACGGGCTCTTCGACATCGGGTACCTGCGCCACGTCCCGAATTTCATCTTCATGGCCGCCAAGGACGAGGATGAATTCGTCGACATGCTCTGGACCATGGCCCGGCACGACTCCGGCCCCAGCGCCATCCGCTACCCGCGCGGCACCGGCCTCGGCACCAAACCGAAAGACAACCCACGGGAACTCCCCATCGGCAAAGCTGAGGTCATTCATGACGGCCACGACATCGCCCTGATCAGCCTCGGCCACATGATCGACGTCGCCGAAGCCGCCCGCGATCAGCTCACCGCCCTCGGCCACTCGGTCGCCCTGATCAACGCCCGCTGGATCAAACCGCTGGACACCGAAGTGCTCGAACGCTTCGCCTCCCGCTGCAAGGTGCTCTGCTCCTTCGAAGACCACGTCGCCCAGAACGGCTTCGGCACCGCCGTCATCGAACACCTCCACTCCGCCGGCCTGAACACCCCGGTCGAACGCATCGCCTGGCCCGACGCCTTCATCGAACACGGCAAGGTCAGCATCCTCCGCGAAAAACACGATATCACCCCGGAAGCCGCCGTGCGCAAATGCCTCCGCCACTTCGCCTCCCGCGCCGACTCCGCCCCGGCCGCACGCGCCCCCGCCCTCACCTAGGGCGATGCCCGAGGCGCGGTTGGGAGGACTGATCGCTCTTTTGCGCCAACGCTGGTCCCTTCCATGTGTCCCAGAAGTCGGCGGGGCCGGCACTCCCACGCCCTCACCCCATCCCGCCGAACGCCCCCTCCCCTCCATCCATCCATGAGCCGACGCCGACGCACCCAATGGCCCTTTTTTCTGCTTCTCCTCGCCGCCGCCGGCGCCGGTGGCTGGTGGTGGTGGACCCACCGGGAACAACAGGCCGTCGGACCGGAATACGAAACCACCACCGTCACCCGCGGCGACCTCGAAAAACGCGTCTCCGCCACCGGAGAACTCAACCCGCTCGTCCAAGTCGAAATCGGCTCCCAGATCTCAGGCACCATCGCCAAACTTCACGTCGATTTCAATTCCAAGGTCAAGGCCGGGGACCTGCTCTGCCAGCTCGACGCCGCCACCTACGAGGCCGCCTACAGCCAGGCGCTCGCCGACGAAAGCAGCGCCCGCGCCGCCCTCGAACTCCAGCAGCGTACCCTCGAACGCAAAACCCTGCTGCTCAAACGCGAGTTCTTCGCCCAGGCCGACTTCGACAAGGCCAAGGCCGACCTCAGCCAGGCCGAGGCCGCCGTCCAGGTCGCCGAAGCCCGTGTCAAACGCGCGCGCGTCGACCTCGACCGCTGCTCGATCTACGCACCGATCGACGGCGTGGTCGTCGACCGCACCGCCGAAATCGGCCAGACCATCGCCGCCAGCTTCAACGCCCCCAAATTATTCATCCTCGCCAATGACCTGACCAAAATGCAGATCAACGCCAAAATCTCCGAGGCCGACATCGGCCAGCTCCAGATCGGACAACCGGTGCGCTTCAACGTCGACGCCTACACCGATGACTTCAAAGGCGAGGTCGTCCAGGTCCGCAACTCCCCGATCAAGGAGGAAAATGTCGTCAATTATGACGCCATCATCGCCGTCGACAACCCGGACCTCAAACTCAAGCCGGGCATGAACGCCGTCGTCTACATCACCACCGGCGAACGCAAGGACGTCCTCCGCGTCCCCAATGCCGCCCTGCGCTTCCAGCCGCCAGCCGGCGGCGCCACCGGCAGCCCGCCCCGCTCCGGAGACAGCCCGAAAGCCGCCGCCCGCCCGGGCCGCTCAGGCTCCCCGGATCAGAAAACCGTTTACTTCAAACCCGCCAGCCCCACCGACCC
>JALRGF010000463.1 GCA_023253495.1 Verrucomicrobiales bacterium | reverse complement strand
AATACTGGTGGTGTTGGGGCTCTTTGCCGGTGGGCGGCGCGGGGGCGGTGGGGAGGCGCGGGTGGGCAGCCGGGGATCGGTCGGTGCCCGGTCGTTGGGAGAGGCGGTATCCGGCGCGGGGCGCGAGTTGCCGGCCTCGGGGGTGGCGTATACGCATCCCTTGGATCCGGTGCCGCGGGCGGAGTGGGAAGTGTTGACCGGATGTGTGCTGGTGCGCACGCCGACCAATGCGGCGCATCATTTCCGGGTGCGTCGCGATGGCAAACCGATGGTCTTTGAGCTGTACTTCGTGGAGTCGCCCGAGCCCACTGATTCCGGGGAGGAGGCTTTGGAGGAACTGGCGGCGTATTTCCAGTGGCCGGAGACGTGGAGTCCGGAGGAGAAGGCGGATCGGGCGACCGCGCTGGGTCAGCAGGCGTGGCAGGCGGTGGAGGCATTGCTGGAGAGCCGGCCGTTCATGGTGCTGACGAAGTATGAGCTGCGCCGCGAGACGCATCATTTTTTCGCCCTGGTGGTGATTGAGGACGAGCAGGGGCGGCGGCGTACGCTGCAGGAGTGGCTGGTCGAGCAGGGGCTGGCCAGGGTGACGGAGCCGTCACTCGGGTGGCTGCCGATCCAGGTGTCGAGCGAGCGGTTTGTCGGGCGCCTGAACGCCCTGGCGCAAACGGCGCAGCGAGAGCGGCGCGGCGGCTGGGCGCCGGTGACGCCGGCACCCCAGTGAAGTGAGTCCGGTAGAAGCCGGGGCTGGGGAGCGTTCAGCGGCGTCCGCTTTTGTTGCTTGGAACGGTTGGTGGATCGGAGATAGTGACCTCTCGCGGTCATGCGGTGGTTGAGGGCTGCGATGGTGATTTTTTTATGCTTCCAGCAGTTCTCCAGCGATTCGTGACCGTCGTGGTTGTGTTGGGTTGTGGTGGGTTGGCAGTGTGGTTCGGGGCGGGCCCGGGCGGGCGCGGGGCCGGGTGTGTGACGTGTGTGCCGGCGGCGGGCGGCGCCATCGGGCGTGAAGTGGAGTTGGTGCGGGAGCGGGGCGCGGCATCCGGCCGTCGTGCGGTTGCCGGGGCTGCGGATTCCGGGGTGACGTCCGGGCTTCCGGCCAGGCCCGGGCTTCCGGTACCGGCGCCGCCGTTGCCGCGGCGGCAGGAGGAGGTGTGGGGCGATCCGGTGGCGGAGCCGGTTTTCGGGCGGTTTCGCGAGTGGGTCGGTCGGTGGCGCGAGGCGGCGGCGTCCGGGCGGGCTGACGGTCTGGCGGTGCTGGAGGCGGAGGGGGTGTCGTTGGCGCGGGCGCGGCGGCGGGCGTTGGCGGATTTGATTCAGGGGGATGCCGGGCGGGCGTTGGCGTTGGGGGTGCCGCCGCGGGTGCGGGCGGAGCTGCCCGGTGCGGTGGCGGCGTGGGTGGAGACGTGGGTCAGTTGCCGGGCCGATTACCGGGTGGCGTGTGTGCTGGCGGTTCCCGGTGGCGGGGATGATCCGGCGCGGATGGTGCGTTGGGCCGAGTGGGACGGGGAGCCGGTGCGGGTCTTCACGCATGGCGCGGCGCTGGACTGGCCGACGCGGGACGGGGTGCCGATCCGGGGGCTGGTGGTGCCGGCGGAAGCCGGGACCAATCCCTTGGACCAGGCGGTGGTTCGGACGTCGCGGCTGATGGCGATGGACGAGACGCCGGTGCGGCTGCTCGAACCCCGGGAGATGCCCGACGGGGCGGCGGGGGAGGTGGGTCTGGAAATTGGCGGGGTGGTCACGGTGCATGCGGACGCGGCGGCGGCGCAGGCGGCGGCGGCCGAGGTCATGGCGAGTCCGCCGGCCGGGGGTGCGAAGGCGGCGACCGCAGGGACCGGGGAAGCCGGGCCGGCGTCGGAAGTGGCGGCGTCGGATCTGCCGGTGGCTGAGTCAGCGCGCACCGAGGGGTACAAGCGGCTGTTGTTTCTGCGGGTGGATTTCCCTGATTATGCGGGCGAGCAGGCGACCATTCCGCTGGGGGAAGCCGAGGCCTTGTTGCGCGACATGCGGGCCTACACCCAGTTGATGTCGTTCGGTCGTCAGGCGATTGCGCCGGTCGGGCCGGGCGGGTCGGCGGTCACGCCGATCCTGCGGATGGATCTGCCGGCGGCGTCCTATGATGACGAAGGCCTGTCGCGGTTGTATCCCGAGGCGCGGAACAAGGCGGCGGCGGCCGGCTTTGATTTGAGCCGCTATGATTACGACGGTGTGTTCACGCGCGGCCGGCCGGCGGCGAGCTATGCCGGGCTGGCGTATGTCGGCGGGCGCGGGTTTCACATGGCCAATGGGTATTTCGGCAAGCATGTGACCACGCATGAGTACGGCCACAACCTCGGACTGCCGCATGCGCACCGCTGGGACACCGATGACAAATCGATCATCGGCCCGGGGACGCCGGTCGAGTATGGCAACACCTATGACCCGATGGGCGACGCGTACGGCACGATCCCGGGCGAGAAACACTACACCGGAAGCTACAAGAATTATCTCGACTGGATTCCTGATGCCGATGCCGGACGGGTGACGGTCAGCGGGCTGTACCGCCTGACCGCCGGAGATTTTCAGCAGGGCCGCGGCCGGCGGGTGCTGCGGCTGCGCAAGGACACGCGCGATTACTGGGTGGAATTCCGCGGCGGCCTGAATGACCCGCTGCTGGCGAACAGCGTGTTTCTGCAATGGGGGAATACCGACGGCCGGGCCAACCACCTGCTGGATGTGCTGCCCGGGGTGAGCGGCACCACCCTGGCGATCGGCCGCACGTTTTCCGACCCCCGGGCGAACAACGGGATCGGAGTGCATGTCACACCGGTGGGCAAGGGCGGCACCTTTCCGGAGTCGATCGACGTCCAAGTGACCCTGGGCACGCCGTCCGGCAACCGGCAGCCGACCGCCGTGGTCACCGCGAACACGGCAGCGGCGCCGGCGAACACCCCGGTGGTTTTGACGGTCGCGGCGGCGGATCCCGATGATGACAGACTCGCATACGCTTGGGATTTCGGGGATGGCGATTTCAGTGTCGACAATGCGCCGGTGCAGACGCACCGGTTTGAGGCGGCCGGTGAATACACCGTGCAGTGCGCGGTCAGTGACATGCGCGGCGGGGTGGCGCGCGCGAGCGTGGTGGTGAAAATCGAAGCTCCCACTGTGCATCGGATCAGCGGGCGGGTGCTGGACCTCGGGCAGCAGCCGGTGGCCGGCATTCAGGTGACCGGGGTCAGCGGCTCCGACCGCCGGGTGGCCACCACGGACAGCGCCGGAGTTTATGTGCTCAGCGGCCTGCGGGCCGGGGCGTGGACGCTGAGCGCGCGCGAGACGGTGGCCGACACGCTCAATTTCACCATGCCCTTCAGTCCGGCGACGGTGAGCGTCGGGCCGAGCCGCTCCGGAGTCGATTTTATTGCCTCAAGCGGTCCGCAGGAGACGGTGACACCGCTGGTTCCGAAGAATGCTGTCTGGAAGTGGTTTGCGCAGGGGACTGATCCGCCGGCCGGGTGGAACCGGTCCGGGTTTGACGATGCCCGGTGGGAGGAGGGGGCGGGGGTGCTCGGCTACGGCAACGAAGGCGGGCAGGCGACGACACTGCCGTTCGGTCCGTCGTCGTCCTCCAAATGGACCAC
This sequence comes from Verrucomicrobiales bacterium, assembly GCA_023253495.1. Taxonomy (GTDB): domain Bacteria; phylum Verrucomicrobiota; class Verrucomicrobiia; order Verrucomicrobiales; family V1-33; genus CAJBME01. Next base: position 7,050 of record JALRGF010000463.1, on the reverse strand, counting down.
GTCGTTTTTCCGAAGGGCCTTTGTTCTGGAGGATCCGGCCCAATTCCGCACCCTGCGCCTGGAGGTCAAGCGGGACGACGGGGTGGTCGTGTATCTCAATGGCCGGGAAATCTTCCGCGATAACATGCCGTCGGGAACGGTGACGTATGCGACGCGGGCGGTCGACGCCACCGAGCCCAACGACTATGTGGTGCGCACGATCGATGTGGCGAGCGCGCTGCCGCCCGGCCTGCTGGTGGCGGGGACCAATTTCCTCGCGGCATCGATTCACCAGGCGACGGCGAGCAGTTCCGACCTGGCCTTTGACCTCGGGTTCAGCGGGGTGGCGCCGCTTTCCGGGGCGGGCACGTCGGTGGTGTATGTGACGGCACCGTCGGCTGGTCAAACAGTGGCGGCGGATGCGCCGGCGGTTCCGCTGCGGGCCGAGGTGAAGGTGGCCGGCACGGCGGTGGCGAAGGTGGAATTCTTTGGTGATGGCGCGCGGCTGGGCGAAGATGTGGAACCGCCGTACGAGTGGGACTGGCCGATGCCGGCGCCCGGGCGGCGCACGGCGCAGGTAGTGGCGACGCTGGCGGACGGCGGGGTGCAGACTTCGGCGGTGACGGCATTTTCGGTGGAGCTGCCGCCGACGGCGCTGGTGCCGGAGCGGGCGGTGTGGAAATTCCGGGCTGAGCCGTCGGCCGCCCCGGCCGGCTGGGAGCGTCTGGATTTTGATGACGGTGGCTGGGCGTCGGGTCCGGCGCCGCTGGGATTTGGCGAGGGCAACGAGGCCACGGTGATTCCGTCGGGCACGCCGACGAGCCGTCCGTTGACGAGTTATTTCCGCCATGTCTTTACGGTGGATGACCCGAAAGCGGTGACCTCGCTGGTGGCGCGGCTGATCCGCGACGACGGCGCGCTCGTCCGCCTGAACGGCCGGGAAGTGATCCGGACGAACCTGCCGGAGACCGGGTCGATCACGTACGCCACCTTGGCGACCGGGGCCGGGCCGCACGCGATTGATACGGCCGAGTTCACCTTTCCGCTGGATCCGTCCGCGCTGGTGGCCGGGTCGAACGTCCTGGCGGTCGAGGTGCATCAGAGCCATGCGACCAGCAGCGACCTGAGTTTCCGGCTGGCCTTGGAGGCGCGCATGGCGGAGCCGCGGCCGCGCGGGGTGGCGCTGCGGGCACTGTCCGCGGTGACGGCGCCGGAGCCGGTGCGTCTGGAAATCGACGGGGTGCCGGGCGGCGGGCTGGGCTGGGCGCGCGTGCGGTTTTTTGCGGACGGCGTGCTGCTGGGCGAGGGGGCGGGGGAGCCAATGGCATTCACGTGGGCGGCCCCGCCGGTCGGGAAGCATGAGCTGACGGTGGTGGCGACCGACACGGCCGGGGCCGAGGTGAGCGGGGAGCCGGTCACTTTGACGGTGGCGCCGCCGGCGGCGGCGATGGTGCTGGTGAGTTTCGGTGAGACGTGGCGGTATCTTGACGACGGGTCGGTACCGGCGTCGAACTGGTCGGCGCGCACCGGCTTCAATGATGCGGCCTGGTTGTCGGGGCGGGCGCGGCTCGGGTATGGTGGGGACGGCGAGGCGACGGTGGTCGGCTACGGTCAGCAGACGTCGTCGCGCCACATCACGACGTGGTTCCGCACGCGTTTTCCGGTGGCGGATCCGGCGGCATTCGGCTCGCTGCGGCTGCGGCTGGTACGCGACGACGGGGCCCGGGTGTTTCTCAACGGGGAGGAAGTGATGCGCTCGAACCTGCCTGAGGGCACGCTCACACCGACCACGCTGGCGGTCGGCGAGGTGACCGGGGCGGCCGAGCGCGAGGCGGTTTCCGCGGTGGTTCCGGCGGCGTTGCTGGTGGCCGGTGAAAACGTGCTGGCGGTGGAAGTGCATCAGGCGGGCCCGGCGAGTTCCGACCTCGGATTTGACCTGGAGTTGACCGGTCTCGGGGTGTCGGCGGAGGATTTCCGGTTTACCAGTCCGGGGGTGTCGCAGGTGATTTCCGCGGCGGTGGATCTGCCGTTGAGTGTGTGGGCGGCGCCCGGGCTCGGGGTGAGGCGGGTCGAGTATTTTGCCGGTCCGGTGTTGCTCGGGGCCTCGGAGGAGGCTCCCTTTTTTCCGGTCGTCTGGACCACGCCATTGCTCGGGAGCTATGATCTGACGGCACGGGCGACCGGCGCGGGCGGTCCGTTGACGGCCGGGCCGCTCACGCTGACGGTGAACGAGCCGCCGGTGTCCGCGCTGCTGGTGCCGGCGGGGTCGACGTGGAAGTACTGGGAGACCGGGGAGCTTCCGGCGGCCGACTGGGCGGCGGTTGGTTTTGCCGATACGGCGTGGAAATCCGGGCCGGCGCGCCTCGGGTTCGGGGCGGACAACGAGGCGACGGCGCTGGCGTCCGGGCAGATCGCGTATTATTTCCGGAGGGTGTTTACGGTGTCGTCGCTGGCCGGGGTGGCCGAGGTGGTATTGCGTTTTCAGCGGGACGATGGTGCGGTCATTTACCTCAATGGAGTGGAAGTGGCGCGCGACAATATGGCGGCTGGAGCGGTCACGCCGGGCACGCTGGCCAGTGCCGACGCCGCCGACGAGCAGGCATGGATCCGCCGGGTGCTGGATCCGTCGGTCCTGCGGCCCGGCACCAATGTGCTGGCGGCTGAAGTCCATCAGCGCACGGCGGGCAGCAGTGACCTCGGTTGGGACGCTGAGCTGACGACGCGCGGGGTGAACCTGCTGGCGGTGGCGAATAGCGCGCCGGCGGTGGTGCCGGAGCCGGACTGGGCGTCGCTGGCCGGGCCGGGCGGCGTGGTCGATGGTTTCCGGCTGGGTTTTCCGGAATCGGACGGCCGGCTGTATGTGATTGAGGTGTCGGAGGATCTGGTCGAGTGGAATCCGCAGGCGTATGAGATGGCGCGGGACGGGCAGGTGCTGGTGCGATTGCCGCGGGAGGCCGGGGTGGAGGCACTTTTTTACCGGGCGCGGTGGTTGCCGGCGCTGCCGACACCATAAAGCGGCGCGGGCCGGGGTGCCATGGCCTGATCCGTGGCTACCGGGGTTCATGGATGAAGGAGCCGGGGTGCGGAAAAGCGGAAACCGCCGTGGGTGATCGGGGGTTGGCGGGTGGGGGTGGATGTGGTATGGGACAGGAATGAAGCAGCGATGGATAGGGCGACGGGCGGCGGCCGGGTGGATGGCCTGGCTGGCGGTGGGGGCGTGGGCGTGGGTGGCGGGTGCCGCCGCGGAGGAGAGTGGCCTGAGCGAGGCGCGCTTTGAGGAACTGCGGGCCGCGCTGGTGCCCTCGCCGGACGAACCGTGGCAGCAGATCCCATGGAAAGTCGGCTTGCTGGAGGCGCAGCGGGAGGCGGCGCAGGCGCGCCAACCGATTTTTATCTGGGCGATGGACGGTCATCCGCTCGGGTGCACGTGAAACAACGGGGTACTCGACCGTGCGTCGACTTTCGCCCGCCCCGGGATCGTGGAACTGCTGCAGACGCGGGTGGTGCCGGTGGCCCTGGACCAGGCGTACCAGCGGCGTCAGAAGGACGCTGAAGGAGAGTTTTACCGTCGGATTGCCGGGCAGGGCCCGCGGCATGATTTCGGCAACACGACCCAGGGGTTTTATCTGGCGACGGCGACCGGGCGCTTGCTGTTCTTCAACAACAGCCGGGATCCGGAAAAGCTTGAGCGGATGATCCGCGGGAAACTCGAGGAATTTGCGAAACTTGACGAGGCTTCCGCCGCGGTGGCCGCGCTGGAAGCGGGCCCCGCCGACCCGCGATGGAACCTGCGGCCGCCCGAGGGCGGGCTGGTCGTGCGGGTGCGCGCCAAAGTGATGGGCGGCTATGAGCCGACGGACGACCCGTGGCGGACGATTTTCCAGAACGCCCTGTCACGGGACAATCTCTGGATCACCACCGCCGAGCACCGGGCGCTGGTGGCCGGCGGGCTGCCGGAGTCCCTGACCACGCGGATCGCGCGCTTCCATCTGGTTGACAACACCCGCGGCGAACCGCCGATGTGGGAGCGGCAGGAAATCGAAACAAATTCGCTGAGCCTGAAAGACGGGGTGGTCACCGGACATGTCCGCCTGCGCACGGCCGGCGGCGATCGTTCGTATGAGGGCCGTCTGCGCGGCCGCGTCGAGACGCGGGACGGTGTGGTCACGCGCTTTGATCTGGTGGCCTCCGGTGATTTTTACGGGCGCGGACCGTTCACGCCGAACCCGCCGCCGGGGGTGTTTCCGCTGGCGGTTTCCTTCACGCTGGCGGATGGCAGTGAAACCGCGGACCGGATCCCGCCCCAGGGGGCCCGGGGGTGGCTCGACGGGTATCTGGGGCGTGGCGGGGAGTGAGAGATCCGCAGGTCAGCGCACCGCGACCGGCTGGGTCGCGAGGGTGGCCTTGTCAATGGCCTGACAGATGGTGAGGGCGTCGGCGGCGAGCGTGCCGTCGAGCACGGAGTCGCCGTGGCGGCCGGCGACGAGACCGGCGGCCATGGCGAGTTCGGTGGTGAAGGCGTCGACCATGTCGCCGCTGCCGAGGGCCGGGCGCTCGAGGCGTCCGTCGGCGTGCAGCACCTTGAGCGGCAGGGATTCCGCGGTGTCGCTGAAGGCGGCGAAATCGAACTGCAGGGTGGCGCGCTCGAACTGGACCTCGTAGCCGTGACAGAACGGCCGCGCCGGCGAGTCGGTCACCCCGCAGGTGGCGGCGGCAAACCGGCCGTCGGGAAAATCAAGCAGCGCCTCGATGAATTTCGGCTGGCCGTCGCGACGGGTGGCGCGGGCGGTCACCTGAGACGGCATGCCGAAGAGCAGGCGCATGAGGTGGGCGTCATGGACATGCAGGTCGATGAGCGGGCCGCCGACACGCGCGGGGTCATAGAAGTCGGGAATCCAGTCGGGCGGTCCGATGACGCGGCGGAAGCGCCCGGTGAGCAGGCGGCCGTAGCGCCCGTCGCGATGGGCATCGAGAAGGAACGCGAATTCGGGAAGGAAGGGCAGGACGTGGGCGACCATGAGGAGTCGTCCGGCGGCGACCGCCTGGCGGGCGAGCCGCTGGGCTTCCGCGGCGTCCAGTGCCAGCGGTTTTTCGCAGAGCACGTGTTTGCCGGCGGCGAGGGCGGCCTCAATGGCGGGCGCATGGGCGTGCGGCGGCGAGCAGATGTCGATCAGGTCCACTCCGTCGTCCGCGAGCAGCGCGTCCAGCGTGGCGTGGGCCCGCAGTGCGGTGACGTCGACCATGGCCCCGGGCGGACCGAAATTCCCGCGGATCGACGTCCAGTCGCCGCGGCGTTTTTTGTCATCACTGCTGTGAAAGGCGACGACTTGCGCCTCAGGGACGTTTTTCCAGGCCAGATAATGAATCCAGCCCATGAAGCCGATGCCGGAAATGCCAACGCGGATCATAGGGGTGTGGGGGGTTGGGGGGAATCGGGGGTTGCGGGTACGGGGGAGGGGTAATCAGGTGCGGAGGAAGCCTCGCCGGTGGCTTCCGCGGCGGAAGGGTCGGCGATGGTCGCTTCGGCGGACGGGTTTTCGGAGCCGGGGGCTTCGACGGCGGGCGGGGTTTCGTTTTCCGGAGGTGTGGGCGGGGCGGTGCGACTGGCGAGCAGGTCGGAGACCTCGCGTTGGATGGATTCGAGCTGGTCGAGTTTGAGTTGCGGGTCGCGGATGATGAAGACCTCGCCGGTTTTGGCGTGTTCGTAGATGCGGAGGCGGGCGGAGCCGAGGCTGCGGCTGTCGGTTTCGCGGAGGTTTTTTTTGCGTTCGAGCATGAGGGCGAGGATGAACCGGGTGTTTTCGGTGAGCGGGTCGTCCTCGTCGATGAGCCGTCGGAGCAGGGATTCGGCGCCTTCCTTTTCGACCACCTCGCGGCGTGCCGGTTCCGACTGCGGGGGTTCGTAGAGGCTGCGCCAGTGGGAGAACGGGTGGAGGTTGGGGCGTTCCTGCTGCCAGGCGGCGAGGCAGTAGTCGCGGCGGATGAAGCTATCGTCCTCGTCCGATTCGTCCTCGAAGAGGGCGGTGTAGAACGGCTCGTTTTCGACGAACGGGCGGCCGGTCACGCAGCAGGCGTGCGAGCGGCCCTTGATTTTCCATTCCTGATGTATCATGCGGTGAGCGGTCGGGGCGGGCGGAGGCGGTGGCGGAGGAGTGCGGCCGGGTTGGCGCCGCTCGACCGTTGCCAGAGCAGGGCGAGCCCGAGGGTGGCGAAGAGGCCGTTGACGATCCAGGTGGCGCTGGCAGCGGGGATGCGGCCGCTTTCGCCGAGGCGGAGGAGGACGGTGGTGAGGAAGTACATGCCGAAGTAGAGGAGCATGGTGGTGGCCACGCTGCCCATCAGGCCTCGGCGGGAGAAGACGATACCGAGCGGGGCGGCGAAGAGGACGACGATGAGGCAGCGCAGCGGGCGGGCGAGGCGGTCGTGCCACCACGTGCGGTAGCTGGCGAGTTTCGATTCCGGGAATTCCCGGTTCATGCGCAGGTAGCTGGTGAGCTGGGGCACGGTGAGGAATTGGGCGGGGAGTTTGGCGCTTCGAGCACTGAGTTTTGCGGGGTCAACGACCCTGCGATTCCAATCCAGAGTTGGTGTATTTTCCACTAATGCGCTCCAACGGGCGAATGTAGTGTCTGGCCACTTGGTTATGTCAAGATCGTGGATCATCTTGCAAGAGGGGCCGCGGGGGCAATGTTTGCCATCTGCTGATCAAAATCCGACTGGAGATTCCCTGTACTTCCAGGGATCTCGGAAGCTTTACCCTCTGGAGTGAAAGGAACGCTTTGAGCAGTCCCCCGCGAAGGCACGCCTGGTGCCGATCCTCTTGGCAACCGGGGTGATGTCCCACGAGCCGACGGATCAGAGGGCGATTGCGCCGTCGAATCCGACGAGTCTTTGCCTCTCATTTCGGATGCCGTTTTTCCGCCAAGCGTTCCGTCAACAGGCCCTGAGCGTTTACCCTCGGCGCCAGATGCACTGGACGAATTGGATAAATCTCGCAAACCACTACTTGAACCGCTTCGCATGGCGCCCGCCTTACCGGAATCTACTGACGCTTTGGACCCTTGGCTTTCC
>JALRGF010000422.1 GCA_023253495.1 Verrucomicrobiales bacterium | reverse complement strand
TCGGTGACAGGTACGCTGCGGCCGGGAAGGGGCTTCGGCCAGTGGCTTTTTCGCGGGGTCGGCGGGACTGGCGGAGGCGGCGAAATGCCTGACACCCATGGGCGGGGGGCGGGAGTGTCGGAAGCGCGGGGTATCTTTGTTGGTTGCGAGGAAGGGACTTGTGGTCCGGACGGACCTGACGCAGGGTGGGCGTCGCATTTTCGATGGCGATTGAGTTTCTGATTTTGTTCCTGTTACTGGTGGCGAACGGCCTGTTCGCCATGGCGGAGCTGGCGATTGTGTCGGCGCGTCGCGGGAAGCTGAAGCGGCTGGCGGAGGAGGGTGACCGGCGGGCGGCGGCGGCGGTGGAGCTGGCGGAGGAGCCGACGCGGTTTCTGTCGACGGTCCAGCTGGGGATCACGCTGGTCGGGGTTTTTGCCGGAGTTTACGGGGGCGACACCCTGGCGCAGCGGCTGGAAGGATGGATGCTGACGGTGCCGTGGCTGGCGGCGCAGGCGCACTGGCTGGCGCTGGCGCTGGTGGTGCTCGGCATCACGTTTCTCTCGTTGGTGGTGGGCGAGCTGGTGCCCAAGCGGCTGGCCTTGCGTGAGCCCGAGGGGATTGCGCGGCTGCTGGCGCGGCCGATGCGCGGGTTGTCGCGGGTGCTCGGGCCGCTGGTCAGCCTGCTGGCCGGGGCGACTGACTGGATTCTCAAGCTTTTCGGCATCACGGCGCATGAAGAGCCGACGGTGACGGACGAGGAGGTGGTCGACCTGATGCAGGAAGGTCGGGAGGCCGGCGTCTTTGACGAGGCGGAGCAGGAGATGGTGGAGAGCGTGCTGTCGCTCGACAGCCTGATGGTGCGGGAAATCATGACGCCGCGACCGAAAATCGTGTTTCTCGGGAGGGACGAGCCGTCCGAGCAGGTCTGGCACAAGATTGTGGTCAGCGGGCACTCGATTTTTCCGGTGTACGAAGGCAACCGCGACAACGTGGTCGGCATTGTGTCGATCAAGTCGATGTACGCCAATCTGGCGGCCGGCACGGCGGCCCGGGTGCGCGACCTGATGATCCGGCCGCTGGTGGTGCCGGAGACGCAGACGGTGCGGCAGTTGCTGGAGGCGCTGCGGCGTACGCGGTTTCATGTGGCCCTGGTGGCGGACGAATTTGGCGGCATCACCGGGCTGGTGACGATGTCGGATGTCGCGGAAGCCGTGCTGGGGGACATTCCGAGTCTGGACCAGCGGCTGCAGCCGGAGGCGAAGCGCCGGGAGGACGGCTCGTGGTTGATCGACGGGTTGTATGATGTCGGGGACCTTTCCGACCAGCTGGAGGCGCTGGAGCTGCCGGAGGAAGCCGGGCGCGACTACCAGACGGTGGCCGGATTTGTCGTTTCCCAGCTGGCGCATGTGCCGGCCGAGGGGGAAATTTTCGAGTGGAAGGGGTGGCGGTTTGAGATCATCGACATGGACCGGCACCGGGTGGACAAGGTGCTGGCCATTCCTCCGGGCGACGTGGCGGCCGCAGGCGGGGCCGGGGTGGTCTGAGGCGGTGTGCGGTGTGACGTGGGGGCGACGGACGGGATTCCGGACCCGCGGG
>JALRGF010000404.1 GCA_023253495.1 Verrucomicrobiales bacterium | reverse complement strand
CTCGACGCCACCGCCCCTTCGTCAACGAAGAGCGGTCGGTCGAGCGGGCAGGGGTCCGCCTGTAATCTGAGCGCCGACCCCGGAAGCACGTTGCTTTCAGACAGACGGGGGAAGAACCTGATCCCTCATGTTCCTCGCGTTTCCGGGCACTGACCCGAACAATCCGCATGCAGAGAGGCGCGGCTGAGGCATGATGGGCGCGACACCATGTGCGGCATCTACGGTTTTGCGGGTTTTCACGAGGACGACCTGCTGGAGAAAATGGGGCGGGTGATCCGGCATCGGGGGCCGGATGACGAGGGGTATTTTTTTGCCGGCGAGGGCCGGCCGTTTGCGATGGGCATGCGGCGGCTGGCCATCATTGATCTGGCGGGCGGGCGGCAGCCGGTTTTTTCGGAGGACCGGATGGTGGTGGTGGTGCAGAACGGGGAGATCTACAATTATGTGGAGCTGGCCGATGAGCTGAAGGCGAAGGGGCATGTTTTTGCCACGCATTCCGACACCGAGGTGCTGGTGCACGGGTATGAGGAATGGGGGATCGAGGGGCTGCTGACGCGGCTCAACGGCATGTTTGCCTTCTGCGTGTATGATGCGCGCACCGGCGGATTTTATCTGGCGCGCGACCGGTGCGGCCAGAAGCCGCTGTATTACGCGCGGCCGGGCGGGCGGTTTCTTTTTGCCAGTGAAGTGAAGGCGCTGCTGCAAAGCGCGCATGTCGAGGCGCGACCGAACATCCGGGCCATTGATCCGTATCTCACGCTGCGCAACGTCCCGGAGCCGGAGACGCTGTTTGCGGGGGTGCACACGCTGCCGGCGGCGCACTACCTGCATCATGCCGCGGACGGAACCGTCACCCTCAAGCGGTACTGGGAAATCAGGCTGCTGCCGGGCGAGGGGCATGCCTTCCGGAGCGACGACGCGTATTTCGAGGAATTTCGGGCGTTGTGGGAGGATGCGGTGCGGCTGTGCCTGCGCAGCGACGTGCCGGTGGGCGCGTATCTGAGTGCCGGGGTGGATTCCTCGCTGACGGTGGCGGCGATGACGGCCCACCGGTCGGACATCGACACCTACAGCATCGGCTTTGGGGCGCCGGGCGATGAAACGGCGGCGGCGGCCGAGACGGCGGCCTTTCTCGGGGTCCGGCACCATGAGATCGTCGCCACGGCCGAGGACTTCAACCTGCTGCCGCAGATCGTGTGGCACATGGACCGTCCGGTCGGCGATGCCTTGATCATCGCGTTTTACAAGCTGGCCGAAGGGGCGTCCAAGGACCTCAAAGTGGTCCTCGGCGGCGAGGGGGCTGATGAGGCCTTCGCCGGCTATGAATTTCAGAAAGTCATCAATCTGGTGGAAAAATACCGGCGGGTGATGCCGCGCGCGCTGCATCGCGGCGTGATGCTGCCCGGTTTCCGGATCACCCCTTGGAAACTGATGAACCTGTTTTCCAGCTTCCCGGCGGCCCTCGGCAGCAAAGGGAAGGAGCGGCTGCACGATTTTCTGCGCCACTACGACCACCGCGACCTCAACCATAACTACAACGCGCTGCGCACGCTCTGGGCGATGGACGAGCGCCGGGACCTCTACGCGGATGAGTTCAAGTCGCTGGCCACCGACGCCTGGATGGGCCGCGAGCGCGAGGGCGACCGGGGCGGCCCGTTTCTCGACCGCCTGCTGAAGCTGCAGTACGACGAGTGGCTGCAGGATTGGGCGTTGATCCGGCAGGACAAGAATACCATGGCCCACAGCCTGGAATACCGCCTGCCGTTTCTCGACCACCGGCTCATCGAGTTCGCGTTCACCCTGCCGCCACACCTGAAGATCAACCGGTGGACGGACAAGGTGATCGAGCGCCGTCTGGCCGACACGATTTTTCCGAAGCGCATCGCGCGGCGGCCCAAACAGCCGTTTTACCTGCCGGTCGAGTTTTTCTTCAACCACCCCGAGTTCCGGACGCTGGTCGCTGATACGCTGAATCCGGAACAGGTCCGGAAACGCGGTTACTTCAACCCGCGCAAGGTGACCGCCCTCATCGAGCAGATGAACCGGACCCGCGAGTTCGTGTACTGCAAACAGGTCATGTCGCTGGTCATCCTCGAGCTCTGGCACCGGGCGTTTATCGACAAACAGTATTCGTTCGGGACCTGAGGACCTGAGGACGCGCGGCGCTCTCCCGGCGTTCAGGTCAGGAGGTTGCGCACCCGCATCGCACGCAGGTTTTCCGAAGGCTCGGCCGGCGCGTCGTCAGGAAAGAATGCGAGCACGCGGTCGTCGAGTGACAGTTTGCCCTCCCCGATGGCCAGGCCCACGGCGGTGGAGGTGAAACTTTTGCTCAGCGATCGGCGATCGGCACGACCTTCTGGCCGTACGGGCGGCCGGTGTATTCGCTCAGCGGCCGGAAGATCCGGTTGTCGTTCCATTGTTCGAGGACGTGCGCGGTCCAGCCGGCCATGCGCGAAATGGCGAAAATCGGCGTGAACAGGTCCGTCGGCAGCCCGAGGCTGTGGTAGACGGTGGCGCTGTAGAAATCGACATTCGCATTCAGGTTCTTTTTCTCCCGCATGAGCTGGGCGATGCGTTCGCTCATCTGGATCCATTTCGGTTCACCGAGCTGTTCGGTCAGCTTGATGGCCATGGCGCGGAGGTGCGGGGCGCGCGGGTCGAGCACTTTGTAGACGCGGTGGCCGATGCCCATGATTTTCTTTTTCTGGGCCAGGGCGTCCTCCACCCAGGCGTCCACCTTGTCCGGGCTGCCGATTTCCTCGAGCATGTGGATCACGCCCTCGTTGGCCCCGCCGTGCAGCGGCCCCTTGAGCGCACCGATGGCGGCGCTGATGGCCGAATACATGTCGCTCAGCGTCGAGGCGACCACCCGCGCGGTGAAGGTGCTGGCATTGAACCCGTGTTCGGCGTGCAGCACGTAGGCGACATCCAGGGTGCCGGCCGCCTCCGCGGTCGGCTCCTCACCGGTGACCAGATACAGAAAATGCGCCGCTTCTCCCAGATCCTTGCGGACCGGCGGCAGCGGGAGCCCCTGGCGGGCGCGGTGGAAATAGGCCGCCACCACCCCGATCTGCGCCACCAGCCGGATGGCGGTGGCCAGATTTTCTCCCATGGCGAGGTCATGGCGGCCGGTGTCGTAGGTGCCCAGCATCGACACCGCCGTGCGCATCACATCGATCGGCCGCGCCGCTTTCGGCGCCGTCCGCAAGTAATCAATCACTCCCTGCGGCAGCTCGCGCTCGGCCCGCAGCGCCGTCGTCAGTCCCGCCAGTTCCGCGGTCGTCGGCAGACGGTTGTGGAAGAGCAGGTGCACGACCTCCTCGAACGACACCTTGCCGGCCAGCTCATCGATGTCGTACCCGCAATACAGCAACACCCCCTCCTGCCCACGCACATCCCCGATCCGGGTTTCAGCGGCAATGATTCCTTCAAGTCCTTTGGCAACGACAGGCATGGCGGGGAATGGGGTGTGGTATAAAAACGGGGCTCTCCCGTTTACATAAAAGTGATTGGCCCCTTGTCTAGCGATTCCGGAGCCGCGGGCAGGACGGCGCCGGTCGAAGCCCGTGGAAACCGGCGTTCGGTCGCGCGGCACCCGCGCCGGGACCGCGGTTTCGGCAGGCCCGCGCGCTCACCCGGCGTCCTGCCCGCGGAGGATTTCCAGGAGACGGCGCACCGCGGCGGGATCGGTCTGGCGGCGGACGTATTCG
>JALRGF010000689.1 GCA_023253495.1 Verrucomicrobiales bacterium | reverse complement strand
ACGGATGGCACGGCTCGGTCGCGAGAATGGTGCGAAACCCCTGGGCGTGCGCGGGATCGGTGCGGGAGAAAAACTGCAGCTCGTTGAGCCGCTCCAGGTCAAAGACCAGCGACCCCTCGCTGCCGTAGATCTCGAACGTGTTCCGGTTCTTCCGGCCCGGCGCGAACCGCGTCGCCTCGAACGACCCGACCGCCCCGCCGGCAAATTCCACCATCATCAGGGAAGCGTCCTCCACCGTGACCTCGCCGCGCGCGGTGGCCCCGCCGCCGCCGGCACTAAACGTCGCCGCCCCTTCGCCCGGCAGCGGCCGCTCCTTGATGAAGCTCGCGGTCAGGCACGAGACCGTGCGGATGTCGCCCACCAGGTAATGAGCCAGATCGACGCTGTGGGAATTGAGGTCGCCGTGCGGCCCGCTGCCGGCGGTTTCGCGGCGCAGGTGCCAGGTCAGCGGAAATTCCGGGTCGACGATCCAGTCCTGCTGGTACGCGCCGCGCCAGTGGAAGATCCGGCCGATCCGGCCTTCGTCGATGAGCTGGCGGGCGAGGCGGACGGCCGGGGTGCGGCGGTAATTGTGGTTGAGGTAGTGGACCACGCCCGCCGCCTCGACGGCCGCCACCATGGCTTCAGCGTCGGCGACGGTCAGGGCCATCGGTTTTTCGCAGAACAGGTGCTTGCCGGCCTGCGCCGCGGCCACCGCCACCTCGTGATGGAGGTGCTGGGGCAGCGCGATGTCGACCACATCGACATCCTCCCTCTCCAGCACCCGCCGCCAGTCGGTTTCGATGTGGCTCCAGCCCCAGGTGTCGGCGAACGCCCGCAGGGCGGGCTCGTGCCGCGCGCAGGCGACCTGCAGGACGGGGGTGAGCGGCAGGTCGAAGAACCGCGACGCCTGACGCCAGGCGTTGCTGTGGGCCTTGCCCATGAAGTTGCAGCCGATGATGGCGATGCGGAGATCCGGTTTGGCCATGGCGGGGGTCGGTTCGGATCAAAGCAGGCCGGCGGCGACGTTCTTGAGGTAGCGCACGCTTTTCTCGACCATTTCCTCCTCACGGCCTTCGTAGTCGGGGTGGGGCATGTCGGTTTCGAAGGCGAGGAACCCGGTGTAGCCGGCGTCCTTGAGCACCTGGGCGATCGCGTCGATTTCCACCAGCCCTTCGCCCGCGGCGACGCAGGCGAAATAGCACCACTCGCGCGCATTCACCCCCTTGACCGGCCGCACGTCCTTGACATGCGTGGCCAGGACATGCCCGGCGAGCTTGCGCGTCGCCTCCAGCGGATCGTCCAGCACCCGCAGGAAATTCGCCGTGTCCAGATTGATCCCGAAGTACTCCGACCCGACCTGCTCGATCAACCAGAGGATTTCTTCCGAGTTGTAATCGATGTGGTTTTCCACGGCGAGGCGGATGCCGTGCCGGGCGGCCCGGTCGGTCGCTTCCTTGAACCATTCGGCGAGGATTTTCAGCTGGGGTTCGTGGGGCTGGAAGCGGAACATCAGGCTGCTCCCGACCACCCGCATCACCGGTGCCCCGATCAGCCGCGCATGCTCGATGTGCGCCAGCATCTCGTCCTTCGCCGCCAGGCTGCCACCGGCCTCCAGACCATCCGGATGCCCCCACGCATAGACCCGGTCAAACCCGAGCGCGTCCAGCCGCCCGCGCAGCCGCGTCAGATACGCTTCGCCGAACTCCGGAAAAAAACACGATTCCAGCGAGACCCCGTCGCACCCGAGATCCCGCGCCCGGTCCAGAAATGACTCCATCGTGTACGGAACGGCCGCCGGTCGCTGCGTCGGGTACACCTCACCGAAAAACCGATGGTAACAATAACTGTCGATGCCGACTTTCATGGGGGTCTGGATCCGGGGGCTGCGAGGCGGGTGGATGGCGGCGGCACCGGTGCAGGGCGTCGCTCCGGGTGTCACCATTCACAGGAAAAAATTTTTACCACACCCGGCGCCCGACCCGGAATACACTCGCCGGCAAAGAAATGATACAATCGCGTCCCGGGCGGGGGCCCCTCCGGAAGCACTGTCCCCGTCAAGGGACACGTGTGCCACCTGGTGCCAGCGGCGCCCGGCTCCGGGTCACGGCTCAAGCTCCGCCCACACAGGAGCTGGTGCCTCGAACGTCCGGCGCTCCCCGGAAACCGGGTGGTCGAGCGTGACGCGCCACGCGTGCAGGCAGAGCGGGGGGGCCGCCGGATCGAGCGTCTGGGTGGCGGGCGCGCGTGATTCCGGCTCGTCTGATTCGCGGCCGTAGACCGGGTCGCCGACGACCGGGTGTCCGAGGTGGCGGAGGTGGAGGCGGATCTGATTGGTGCGGCCGGTGAGCGGGCGCGCCTCGACCAGCGCGGTGCCGTCGGGGTAGCGGCGGAGGACGGTGAACTCGGTGAAGGCGTCATGCATGATGTCGCCGCCATCCGCAGTCGAGCGCGACCCGGCCTCACCCGGCACCGCGGAGATCGGGGCGGTGCAGAAAAAGCGGTCGTCGGCCGGGTGGCCGTGCACGCGGGCGAGGTACACTTTTTCGACTGACCGGCGGGCGAACTGCGGCTGAACGCGGGCGGCCATGCTGCGGGTGCGGCAGACCACAAGCACGCCGGAGGTATTGGCGTCGAGGCGGTGGGCGGGACGTGGTTTTTCCGGGGCGTAGACGCGTTCCAGCAGGAACTGCAGGGAATTGCGGTTGAAGCGGCCGCCCGGGTGCATCGGCAGGGGCGCGGGTTTGTCGAGCACGATGAGGGCGTCGTCCTCGTGGAGCACGCGCACCGCGGCGTTGACCGGTGGTTCGGTGAGGCGGGCGAGCCGCTGCCGGAGCCGGTCACCGGCGCGCACCCGGCGTTCGGCGGTGACCGGGGCGGGCGCCTGCTCCGGCCCGACGAGGTCGCCGCGGGCCATCATCGCGTCCCACTCGGCCGCCGGCACATGCGGAAAACACCGCGCCAGAAATTCCCGCACCGTCAAGCCGTCGCAAGCCGCCGGCACGGTCATGGGGCGGAAACTGTCATACGGCACGCTGCCCGGCAGCGGTGTGGCCGCGGCCTCGAAGGCGGCCTGGCGCACCGCCAACCGCTCCGCCATCGCCTCTTCCGGCCCGCGGTGGCAGTGCGGGCACCCGACCCCCGGGCGGTAGAGCGGCGACGCCTGCTCCTCCGGGCTGAGCGGCGCCTGACACTGCCAGCAGGTGGTGGTCGGGGTTTCGGCGAGCGCGGGATCGAGGCCGGTGCGCTGGTCGAAGACGAAGCATTCGCCGTCGTAGTGGGCCCCGCCAACCTCCTCGAAGTACCGCAGGATCCCGCCGTCGAGCTGCCACACCTCGCGAAACCCTTCGCGCTCCATGAAAGGCCCGGCTTTTTCGCAGCGGATGCCTCCGGTGCAGAACATCACGATCGGCTGGTCCTTCAGGTCCTCCGGCAAGCGCCGCACCGCTTCCGGAAACTCGCGGAAATGGGTGAGCGGCGGCACCAGCGCCCCGCGGAAGGTACCGAGGCGCACCTCGTAGTCGTTGCGGGTGTCGAGCAGAGTGACCGGCCGGCCTTCGTCGAGCCAGCGTTTGAGCTCGCGCGGCGCGATCTTGCGCGACGGCTGCCGCGCCGGATCCACGCCCTCCACGCCGAACGCGATGATCTCGCGCTTGATCCGCACCAGCATGCGCCGGAACGGCTGCGCCTCACTCCAGCTTTCCTTGGCCTCCATCGCCTCAAATCCCGGCAACCCGCGGATCTCATCGAGAAACGCCCGCGCCGCCGCCTCCGGCCCCGCCACAAACAGATTCACCCCTTCCGCGGCCAGCAGCACCGTGCCGCGCAACCCCAGCACCTGACCCCGCGCCCGCAGCCGCTCACGCAGCGGCTTCAGGTCGCCGGACAACGGTGCAAACCGGTAGGCCGCCAGATTGAGAATCCCCATGCGCCCGCCTCCCGACCTCACACCGCCACGCCCCGCGCCCGCAGAAACGGCACCAGCTCGTCCACCCCGAAATCCGCCAGCACCTCGCCGTCCCAGTCCATCGTCGGCGCCTTGCTCTGGCCTGAAAGCGCGATCATTTCATCCATGGCCTCGCGGTTTCCGCTGACCACGACCTCGGCATACGCCAGGCCCTTGGCGTCCATGAATTCGAGGACTTCCTCGCACCAGGGACACCCGGTTTTGACATAGATTTTCGGAATCGTCATTCCGGAAAATGGCGCCGCCCGGCGCGCTGTCAGCCGCGTTTTGCACCGTGGCCGAAAAGAAATTCCCCGAGGGCGAGCTGCCGCTCGCACCCACGGAGGCCTCCCGTCCGCCACCTCCCTCTTTCCCCGTCTCTCACAATCCCGCCAGCGCCTCAAAAACCGCCAGAATCCCCGGCCCGGCATGCCGCCAGTACGGCCCGTCGTAGTTGTTGACGAACAGAGAAAAAACATACCTGCGGCCACCGGCGGCACGGAGGTGACCGGTGTAGGCGCTGACGCGTTCGAGGCTTCCGCTTTTGGCACGCAGGGTGGCGCCCTGGCGGGACGCGGGCAGGCGGCGCAGGGTGCTCTCCGGGGTGCCAAGCTCGGGCAGCGAAGCCAGAAAATCTTCGCCGTGCGGCCCGGCGATCGCCGCAGCCGTGATGCGGGCGAGCAGTTCCGGCGTGATCATGTTGGTGCGGGAGAGGCCGGAGCCGTCCGTCTGCTCATACCCGGCCAGCGGCAGATTGCGGGCCGCCCAGTGAGCGCGGACGGCGGCCAGGCCGTCGCGGCTGCGGCCGCCGCCGAGCGTGCGCAGCAGGCATTCACAATCGAGGTTCAGCGACCTGTGGTTGACCGGCACGAGCAGGTCGCGCAGCGGAACGGAGCGGTGGACGGCGACCGTCCGGCCGTCCGGAAAACCGGTGGAAGCCCCGCTGGCGGCGAGGCGTCGGGTGGTGGTGGCAGCACCGTGGACCGGCACCCCGCGCGTCTGCAGAAAGCGCCCCCATGCCTGCGCGCAGAACAAAGCCGGATCGGGCAGCGCCACCCGGATGAATTCCTTGCCGGCATCCGCCGCCAGTGTGCCGCGCACCACATAACGACCGGCCCCCGGAGCCCCGAAAGCATAGGCCTCGTCACCGCTGCCGGGCACCCCGATGCGCAGCTCGTCAACGAGCCGCAGGCCGTCCGGCCATGGCTCGGCGTCGTACAGGCCGGCCGGCTCCCCGGGCGCACCGCGCAGGCGGAACCAGAGACGGAATTCATTGTCGTGAAAAGCCAGTGGCGTGAGCGGCGGGGCGTAATAATTGCCGATGTCCTGCCACGTCCACCCGTCAGGCACCTCCTGCGTCTCCCAGGCCGATTCATCCGCCACCACGCGCCCGCGGATTTCCGTGACCCCGAGCGCGCGCAGGCCGTCGAGCCAGCTTCCGAACAGGTCGTCCCACCCGCCACGCCCGAGCGTCGGGTCCCCCGACCCCCGGATGACCACGTCGCCGGTCGATGGATGCCAGGTGACCCGGGTTTCAAAGACGAACTCCGGGCCGAGCCGCTCAAGGGCGGTTGCCGTGGTGACCGTCTTGAGGGTTGAGGCCGGGACGAAACTCTGACGCGGGTTGCGCTGGACCAGCGGACGCCCGGGAGCGTCAAGCGCAGCCAGATAAAACCCGACCGTTCCGGACGCCACCGTCGGAGCGGCCGCCAGCGCGTTGACCGCCTGACGGATGCGGGCGACGGCGGCGGGTGGCTTGCTGTCGCCGCAGGCCAGCGGAGCGCTGACCGCGGCCATCAGTGCGGCGGCCACCACCTGAGTGCCGGCCCGGAGAACCATCGACTGCAGCCTCACATGCTGCCCGCCGTGAACCGGAGCAGCACCGGAGGCGGTGCCCCGGCGCCATTCTCCATGTTGATCAACTGACCCATGGTCACAAACTGGTAGCCGCGGGCGAGCAGGGTGTCGACCACCGCCGGCATGGCGGCCACGGTGGTCGGGTGAATGTCATGAGCGAGCAGGATCCCGCCGTTGGAGGCGCCGCGGATCAGGGCATTGGAAACATGGGTGCTGTTGCGAATTTTCCAGTCGAGGGGATCAACCGACCAGAGGATCGACGGCAGACCGAATTCGCGGTGGGCCCATTCCTTCTGGCGGCTGGTGAAGGCACCGTAGGGCGGACGGAAGACCTGGGGACGGTGGCCGCCGAGCGCATCGGCAATGGCCTTGGAGCATCCGTTGAGTTCGCGGGCCACGGCGGCATCACCCAGCTTGCTGAGCGTCGGGTGGGTCATGCTGTGGTTGGCCAGCTCGTGGCCCTCGGCATGGGCGCGCTCGACGATGCGCGGGAAGGCACGCACATTGCGCCCGATGACGAAGAAGGTGGCCTTGACGTTGCGCTGCCGGAGGATGTTGAGCAGGCGCGGGGTGTCCTCGGGGTCCGGTCCGTCATCAAAGGTCAGCGCCACATACGGCCCGGGCACGCGGCAGGTGGTGTACACGGTGCGCGTCGGACCGGTGATCGCGGTGGGGACCGAGGCGGCGGCACCGGGAGGCAGCGGGCGGGGAGCCGGCGGCGGCTGCGGGCGTGGCCCGGAAGCGGCCGGCCGGCGTCTGGTGGCCGGTGCCTGTTTGCTGAGCGAGCACGACGTCAGGCCATACGCGGCCATTGTCGCCAGTCCCAGCAGGGATGTGCGTCGGTTCATCATGGGTGGGGGAAATGCGAGCCAGGGGAAATCGTGTCCTGAGGAAGAAGAATACACGCGATCCGGCCCCGGCGAAAGCGGGTTCTCGGGTGAGGTGCCGGCGGCGGTTGAATCCCCCGGAAGACCGTTCATGATGAGAGCTCATCCGCCTGTTCCCATGACTACCCGCCGCGCCCTGCTCCGTTCATCCCTGCTCGGCGGATCCATGGCCGGATTCGGCAGTCTGGACTTTCTTTCCCGCCTGCAGCCGGTGTCGGCGGAAGAAGCGGCGCCGGACCCGCGCGGGGTGCGGCTGGAGAGGGAAGTCGAACCGCTGGTGCGTCTGCTGGAAGACACTCCCCGCGACCGCGTGCTCGAGGAAGTCGCGGCCCGCCTCAAGCGCGGCCTGAGCTACCGCGAGCTGCTGGCCGCACTGCTGCTCGCCGGCGTGCGCTCGATCCAGCCGCGTCCGGTCGGTTTCAAGTTCCATGCCGTGCTCGTCGTCCACTCGGCCCACCTCGCCAGCCTGGCGGCGGCCGACACCGACCGCTGGCTCCCGCTTTTCTGGGCCATCGATCAATTCAAAAGTTCTCAGACCGCCGATGTCCGGGAGGGCGACTGGACCATGGGCCCGGTCGATGAAAAGGCCGTGCCCCCGCCGGAAAAGGCGCGCGCCGCGCTGATCGAGGCGCTCGACCGCTGGGACGAACCGGCGGCCGACGCCGCCATCGCCGGCCTCGTCCGCAGCGCCGGAGCCCACGAGATTTTCGATCTGCTCTGCCGCTACGGCGCCCGCGATTTCCGCGACATCGGGCACAAGGAAATCTACGTCGCCAACAGCTTCCGCACCCTTGAGGTCATCGGGTGGCACCACGCTGAGCCGGTCCTCCGATCACTCGTCTACGCCCTGCTCGACCGCAGCGGCGCCACCGAAAACCCGGCCGATGCCGATCTGCCGGCCGACCGGCCATTCCGCGCCAACCTCGGCCGCTGGGCCGCCATCCGCCCCGGCTGGACCACGGGCACGCGCGACCCCGGAGCCACCAGCGCCCTGCTCGACGCCCTGCGTGGCGGAGCGCCGGACGACGCCAGCGCCGCCGTGGTCGACCTGCTCGGGCGCGGCATCTCCCCGGCGGCGCTCTTCGACGCCCTTTTCGCCGCCTCCGGCGAACTCATGATGCGCGACCCGGGCATCGTCTCGCTGCATGCCTCCACCTTCACCAACGCCGTCCACTACGCCTGGCACCGGTGCGGTGACGACGCCACCCGGCGGCTGCTCCTCCTGCAGAATGCCGCGTTCCTTCCGCTCTTCCGCGGCGCCCCGAAGGCGGCCGGCACGGCGATCGACGCCCTCGAGCCGCTCGCTCCCGCCGCCACCGGACCGGAGGCCCTCGGCGAGATCTTCCATGACATCGGCACCAGCCGGGAAACCGCCGCGCGCAAGGCGCTCGCC
This sequence comes from Verrucomicrobiales bacterium, assembly GCA_023253495.1. Lineage (GTDB taxonomy): Bacteria > Verrucomicrobiota > Verrucomicrobiia > Verrucomicrobiales > V1-33 > CAJBME01. The sequence continues at coordinate 6,563 of JALRGF010000689.1, read as the reverse complement.
TGGCTGCAGGGCCGGTCGGACCCGCAGGCATTTGCGGCCGAGGCGCGCCGGCTGGTTTTTCTCAAAGGCACCAACTCGCACGACTACAAGTTCAGTTCCGCCGTGCTTGAGGATTACCACGCTCTGGCTCCGGGCTGGCGCGACCGTTTCCTCGCCGCCAGCGTCCATTATTTGCGCGGCTCCTCCGAGCCCGACAACGGCCTGGCCACCCGCATCCGCACTGCCCTCGGCGCGTGATCCGCCGTTTCTATGTCCGGAAGAACGCGCGCTGTTTCGCGCTGATCGGCAGGCCGAGTTTTTCCATGACCTGGAGCAGGTCCTCCCAGACCTTGCGACGCTCGGTCAGCGATTCGTTGTGCAGCAGGTAGCTCGGGTGGAACGTCGGCATCAGCGGAATGCCGTCAAAGGTGCGCCAGCGGCCGCGCGCCTGGCCGATCGGCAAGGCCTCACCAGCCAGTCCCTCCAGGGCGGTCGCTCCGAGGGCGACCAGCACCCGGGGACGGAGTGCCGCCAGCTCTTTCCGCAGGTGCGGCAGGCCGGCGGCGATTTCCTCGGCGGTGGGGCGCCGGTTGCGGCTGCCCTGGTCGCCTTCTTCGATGACCGGCCGGTATTTGACGATATTGGTGATATACACCTTCGAGCGGTCAAGGCCCATGGCGACGATCATTTTGGTAAGGAGGTTCCCGGCCGGTCCGACGAACGGCTCGCCCAGCTTCTCCTCCTCCGCCCCCGGCGCCTCCCCCACCAGCACCAGCGGCGATGCCGGATGGCCGGTGGCAAAAACCATCGTGTCCCGCAAGGCGCCCCGCGCACGCAGCGCGGCATAGACCGGGCAGGCGAGCACCCCGGCCCGCACCGCCGCCAGCGCCTCGGTCAACCCGGCCTCCGGCGCCCCCTCCGGCCAGACCGCGGCCGCTGGCGGCACCGGCACATCCGCCGACCCGGCGGCCCGGACCGCCGCTGCGGAAACCGCTGCCACCGGCCGCGCCTGGCGCGCGTCCCCGGAGGACTCACGAGGCACCCGCGGACCGCCCCGCCGGGCCTGATGCCACGCCCGCATCACGTCACGGGCGGCCGGCGACAACCAGACGTGCGTCTGGCCGGCGCTCGCCTTCTGCCGGAGGTGTTCCAGCAGCAGGTCCATCTGACCGGAGGGCTCGTCGGCAACCATGCGCCTGACGATGCCCGCCGCCCGCTGCACGGCCAACTCCAAATAACCGGCACCGGAAAGATTTTCCGCTCATGAATCCACCCACCCGCCGCACCCGCCCGCAGAAGGCGCTTGCGGTGACGGTTGTTCCCGCAGCGACACCCCGGGGCACCCCTCTCCCCGCCCCCGGGCGGCGCCAGCGCCCGCAGTTTCCTCTTTCGGGCCGCCCCCGGCTTTCTATGGTGATTCTCCAAGCGATGCGGATCATTGACCGCTACATCGGCCGCCAAGTCATCACGGCGACCCTCATTGCCGTGCTGGTCCTGACCATCGTCATGGTGCTCGGCAACGTCTTCAAGCCGCTGCTCAGCCTGCCGGCGGAAATCCTGCGCGACCTGCCGATCACGTTTTTCCTCAAATTCATGGGGTACGCCGTGGTCGCTTCGCTCCCGTTCACCGTCCCCTGGAGCCTGCTGACCGCAGTGCTGCTGGTCTTCGGTCGCCTCTCGGCCGACAACGAACTGCTCGCCTTGCGCATGGGCGGCCTGAGCTTCCTGCGCCTGGCCGCACCCAGCCTCGCCCTCGCCACCCTCAGCACCCTGCTCTGTTTCTGGATCAACCTGGACCTCGCCCCGCGCGCCCAGGCCGAGCTGGCCCGCCTGCCGACGCGCCTGACCACCGCCAACCCCCAGGCATTGCTCACCGCGGATACCGTCGTCGACCAGATCGACAACTTTGTCATCTATATCGGGGAAAAAAAAGACGATGGGCGCCTGAACGATTTCCGGATGATCCTGCTCAACGAGTCGCGCCAGCCCAGCGGGTTTCTCGCCGCCCGCCGCGCCCGCCTGATCGAAACCCCCGAACAGAAGGGACTCGACCTCGAACTCACCGACGCCACCGTCATCATGCGCGATCCCGAACGCCCCGGCGACCGCGAAGCCGGCATCAGCCCGCTGAGCCGCATCCGCCCGCCCATCCAGGCCGGCCGCATCACCCAGACCATGACGTTCCAGCGGCTCTACGAAAAATTGGACCGCATCAAACCGGGCATGATGACCACCGCCGACCTGAGCCAGCGGCTTGAGGCCGCCACCGGCCGCGCCCGGGTCGAAGCCACAACCAAAAAGAAATCCGGCAAAAAAAGCGGCTCCGGCGACCGCCCCGCCCTCCAGCACGCCACCGAGCTGCGCACCGAACTGAACAAACGCTTCAGCTTCTCCCTCGCCTGCCTCGCTTTCGTGGCCGTCGGACTGCCGCTCGGGGTGACCGCCCAGCGGCGCGAAACGTCGATCGGTTTCGGACTCAGCCTGGCCCTCGGTATTTTTTACCTCTCCCTCCTCATGCTCGGCGACAGCATCCTCAAGGACCGGGCCAGTGCTTACCCGTGGCTCATCGTCTGGCTGCCGAATCTTCTTTTTCTCGCGCTCGGGGGGTGGCTGTTGCTCAGGCTCCAGCGTAGATGAGTCGCGCCCGTGCGGCGCTCCACCCACGGCTCACCGCAATCCCCATGACACCTGACACCCTCGTAACCGCCCTCCGCTGGCGGTATGCCACCAAAAAATTCGACCCCTCCCGCCTCATCCCCGCCGATGCCTGGTCGGCGCTCGAGGAGGCCCTCGTGCTGACACCGTCGTCGTTCGGCCTGCAACCGTGGAAATTTTTCGTGGTCAACGACCCGGCGCTGCGCGCGCGCCTCGTGCCCGCATCCTGGAACCAGACCCAGCCGGTCGACGCCTCCCATTTCGTCGTCTTCGCCCGCCGCGACTCGCTGCCGGAAAGTGAGATCGACCGATACGTCGCCCGCGTCGCCGAGGTCACCGGCACCCCGGCGGCCTCCCTCGAAGGCCTGCGCTCGATGATGGCCGGCTTCCGCGGCAAGGCGTGCCGCGAAGGCTGGCTCAACGCCTGGGCCGACCGCCAGGTCTACATCGCTCTCGGAACATTGATGACCGGCGCCGCCGCGCTTGGCATCGACACCTGTCCGATGGAAGGCCTGGATCCGGCGCAATACGACGAAATCCTCGGACTCACCGGCAGCGGGTTCAGCACCGTGGTCGCCTGCGCCGCCGGCTACCGGGCCGCCGACGATCCGTATGCCGCGCGGCCGAAAGTCCGGTATCCGGCGGCCGATGTGATCACCCGCCTCTGACGGGCGCCCGCGGCGCCCGCCCCCCGAACCGGCGCGGTGCGCCGGTTCGACCGCTTCCCGGCGCCTAGCGGATGAAGTCGTTGAGCAGGTTTTCCAGCATTTCCTGGCGGCCGCTGCCGGGCAGGGGCGACTTCTTCAGGCCGAGCGCGTGTTTTTCCAGCTCGGTGAAGTTGGTCTTGCGCGCCTCGATTTTCGCGCCCAGCCCGCTGTCGAACGAGCTGTAGCGTTGCTTCACGAAGGCGTCGAGGCGACCGTCCTTGATGATGGCGTGGGCGATCTTCAGGCCGCGGGCGAAGGCGTCCATGCCGCCGATGTGGGCGTGAAACAGGTCCACCGGCTCGTAGCTCTCGCGGCGCACCTTGGCATCGAAGTTCAGGCCCCCGGTGGTGAACCCGCCCATGCGCAGCAGCACCAGCATGATCTGCGTGGTCATGTAGATGTTGGTCGGGAACTGGTCGGTGTCCCAGCCCAGCAGCTCGTCGCCGGCATTGGCATCAATCGACCCGAGCGCGCCCGCGTTGGCGGCCACCGTCAGGTCGTGCTGCACGGTGTGACCGGCCAGGGTGGCGTGGTTGGTCTCGATGTTCAGCTTGAAGTGGTCCATCAGGCCGTAGGTGCGCAGAAAGTTCAGGCAGGCGGCGGCGTCGGAATCGTACTGGTGGGTGGTCGGCTCCTTCGGTTTCGGCTCGATGTAGAACTGCCCCTTGAAGCCGATTTTCTTTTTGTAGTCGACGGCCATGTGCAGAAACGCGGCGAGGTGGTCCAGCTCGCGTTTCATGTCGGTGTTGAGCAGCGTGGAATACCCTTCGCGGCCGCCCCAGAAGGTGTAGCCTTCGCCCTTGAGCTGCGCCGTCACGTCCAGAGCTTTCTTCACCTGGGCCGCGGCATAGGCGAAAACATCGGCATTCGGACTGGTCGCCGCGCCCTGCTGGTAACGGGTGTGCGCGAACAGGCAGGCAGTGCCCCAGAGCAGTTTTTTGCCGGTGTCCTTCTGCAGTTTGCCGAGAATGACCGCCGTCTTGTCGAGAATCTCATTGCTCTGCTTGAGCGTCGCCATTTCCGGCGCCGCGTCACGGTCATGGAAGCAGTAGTAATCGATGCCGATCTTGTCCATGAACTCGAAGCACGCCCGCGCCGTCTGTTCGACCATTTTCAACGGGCTGCCGCTGTTCCACGGGCGGACCGCCGTGCCGCCGCCGAACGGGTCGGCCAGCGGGTTCTTCATCGCGTGCCAGTAGGCCACCGCGAAGCGGAAATGGTCCTTCATCGTCTTGCCTCCCACCTTCTCGGTGGCGTCATAGTGACGGAAGGCGAGCGGGTTCTTGCTGTCCGGTCCTTCGTAACGGACTTTTTTGATTCCGGGAAAAAACTCTTTGGGCATGGTGAGTGGTGGGTTTGAACGGGACTGACTGAGGATCTCTCTTCCGCCAAAGCGGAGAAGCCCCGACGTAGACACGCCGCCACCCACTGTCAAAAGGAAAGGGATCGCGCCTCACGTCCCTCACGTCCCTCACGTCCCTCACTTCCCTCACTTCCGGCTCGACCTCCCTCCGCCATCCGCCATGGTGTCCCCATGAAGCGGCCGCTGCTGTCCCTGTCCCTGTCCTTTGCCATGTGCCTGCCGCTGACTGCGGTCGAGTCGGTGACCGTGATCGGCGACAGCCTGACCAAGGAGTACCAGGTGACATTTCCGGGGCTGGCGGGGCTGGTGGATGGCATTGACGCGACGCAGCCGTTCGCGCGCAACTGGTCGGAAATCCTGCACGAGCGGAGGAACGCGCATTTTGATCTCGGACTCTTCAAGAACAGCCTTTTCTTCAACCGGTGGGCGGACCTGCGGCTGCTCGGGCACGAGTACAACTGGGCGGTGCCCGGAGCGACGGCGCGCGCGCTGCGCAATCTGATCACCGGTCAGGATTTGAATGAAATCACCGATGACCCGGATATCTCGGCGTTCATCCCCTTTGCCCCTGAATGGGACCGGACCGCGGCGCGCCTGACCACCCAGGTGCAGACGACTTCGGCCGCGGCTGTCCTCTGGTGCGGTGGCAACGATCTGCGCTTCGGCAACAGCGATCCATCGTGCCAGGTCGGCGGAGCGCCGATCACCTATAAGACGATTTACGACGGCACCGGCACCGGCCTGGGCAACCCGCAGCCGCTCATGGATTCGATCAAAGCGAGCCTGCAGGCGGTCGCGGGACACCTGCGCACCGCGCGCCCCGGGCTGCCCATCGTCGTCTGCGGCGTGCCCCACGTCGGATGCACACCGGCGGTGCAGGCGTATGCGCCGACCGACGCGCTGCGCACCGGCCGGGTCACCGCGGCGCTGCGGGCGCTCAACGACGGCCTGCGCGAGTGGACCGAGACCACCCTGGGCGGGATCTGGGTGGACACGTACACGCTCACCGAGGATCTGATCGGCGCGGACAGCCTGGTGTACGGTGGCGTGACGTTCATCAACGGTTCCGACGTGAAATCCGCCGCCGACCCACCGGCGGCGCACCACCGGTACCTGTTTTCGCACGACGGCTTTCACCCCGGCACCACCCTGCACGCCATCGTGGCCCAGCGCGTCCAGTCCGCACTGCGGGCCAGGGTGCCCGCTGTCTTCGGCACCTCGCCCCCGCTCAGCGATCGCGAAGTCATCGTCGATCTGCTCGGCATCCCGGCCGCCACCGGGTTCAATGAATTTATGGCGGCCAGCGGCGCCCCGGCCGGCCGGCGCGGACCGCTGGACGACGCGGACGGTGACGGCCTGGTCAACCTCGGTGAATTTGCGCTCGACGGGAATACCGCCTTCCCGGGAGGCCCGGTCGTGCTGCCCGCCGGCGGGCACGAGGCCTCCGACCATTCGGTCACCCTGAGCTGGAAACCGCGCTATGAGAGCAACATCTATGCCGCCATCACCTGCCAGAGTTCATCAGATTTCATCACCTGGACCGACGTGCCCGCGGAAGCCATCACCAGCGCGGCTGATGGCACCAAGACCGCGCGCGTGCCGGCCGCCGGCCGGTCGAACCTTTACCTCCGGCTGAAGTTCACCGCCGTCCCGTAACCGCGCCGAGCCGCACTCACTTCAGCTCGACGGAATCATCTTTGTAGAACGTTTCGGCGGCGTTGGAGGACGCGGGGTCCCGCAAGTCATCGGTGTCCAGTCAATCAATAAAATCCGGGGTCACGGCGTCGGTGGCGGCGAGGACGCCGGCCTGTGGCACGCCCACCTCCAGATCGGCGGCCTCCGAAAGCAGTCCGCAATGG
>JALRGF010000347.1 GCA_023253495.1 Verrucomicrobiales bacterium | reverse complement strand
CCGGTGACCACCGCGCCCGCAGGGTCGTGAGGGGTGTTTGTTTTTGGCAGCGGGATTCATGACGGTGGTCCGGGACCGGAGGTTCAGGACGGGTCGAGGACCAGGGTGCGTTCGTCGTCGAGGTGGATTTCCTTTGGGACCCGGTGGGTGGAGACGCTGACTTTCGGGAAAGCGATTGGGGGATCGGTGTTGTCGGCGGGGACCCGCTCACTGCCGGGACCCGGTTGCTTTCGGGCGGACGCCGGGCAGCCTGTGATGATGAGTGTGTTGCCGACCCGCGTTCTCACCACCCGCGAAAAAGCCCTGCAGATCAACCTCGATGGACCACCCTACGGCACGCTCGCTGAAATCGGCGCCGGCCAGGAGGTGGCCAACTGGTTTTTCCGGGTCGGGGCGGCCTCCGGAAGCATCGCCAAGACGGTGTCGGCGTATGACATGACAGTCAGCGACGCGATTTACGGGGCGACCCGGCAGTACGTTTCCCGCGACCGGCTGCGGCACATGCTGGGCCATGAGTATGAGCTGATGGTGGAGCGGCTGGGTCCGAAGATGGGAGGAGACAGTGTGTTTTTCGCGTATGCGAACACGGTGCGGGTGCGCGCCTATGGCGACACCACGCAGGAATGCCATGGCTGGATGGGCATCCGGATGCAGACATCGCCGGGCTCGGCGCCGCACGATCTGGTGATTCACGTGCGCTTGTTTGACACCCAGCTCAATGAGCAGCAGGAGGTGGTCGGGGTCGTCGGGGTCAATCTGATTTACGCGGCACTGTATCTGCGCCACGACCTGCGCGCCTTCGTGGAGTCGTTGCGCGACAACCTGAACCCGTGGCGCGTGGAGATCGATTTCCTGAAGTTCAGCGGGCCGGATTTCGCGTCGCTCGACAACCGCCTGTGCGCGCTGCAACTGGTGGAGAGCGGACTGACGCCGGCGGCTTTTTTCACGGCGGAAGGGGAAGTGATGCAGGCCTCGGAGTTTTTCTATAAAAAGCCGCTGTTGCTTTTGCGCGGGCGGTTTGATCCGGTGACCAAAGTGCATCTGGACATGATGGGGTCGGCGCGGGCGGTGTTGCGGGCCAGTCTGCCGGAGGGGTCGCCGCCGCCGGTGGAGATCATGGAACTGACGATGAACAACCTGCTCGAGGATTCGGAAAAAGACCGGGGTCCGGCCACCGCGGTGGACAAGGCCAGCTTTCTGGCCCGGGCGGACATGCTGCAGGCGCTGGGCGAAAACGTGCTGGTCTCGCGCTTTCCCGAGTTTCACCGGCTGGGGGCGTTTTTGAGCCGGTACACGCGGGAGCCGATCGGGATCGTGCTGAGCCGGGGACTGCTCGAGGAACTGTTCGAGGAGAAGTGGTACGCCTTGCTGGACGGCGGCCTGCTGGAATCGCTCGGCCGGTTGTTCAAGAATGAACTGCGCTTGTACGTCTATCCCGCTGTGGATCCGGCCACCGGTGAGTGCCGCGGCGCGGTGGAGGCGACGGTGGTCCCGCACCTGCGCAAGTTGCTCGAGCATCTTTTTGACAACCGCTTCATCATCCCGATCCGGGCGACCCGGAACCTTGAGTTGCGCTATTCCGGCACGGATATCCGCGCGATGATTGCCGCCGGGGACGAGCGCTGGAAGGAGCTGGTGCCGGAAGAGGTGGCGCGGGGCGGGTGGTTGTGAGGGGTGGCGGGGCAGGGTGATCCGTGGCGGCCGGCGGGTGGCGGCCGCCGGTGGACCTCAGATCGCGCTGCCGCTCCAGCCGAGTTTGCTCTGGACGAGCCGGAAGAAGTTGTGTCCCGGCAGGTGGACGAGCGGCAGGTCGTGCGGGGCGCGTTGCAACTGGATGGGTACGCCGACGGGCACGGGCACCGAGCCGTCGCCGTCGAGGGTCAGCAGGGTTTCTTCGGCTTCGCCGAGCGGGATGAGTTCGAGCCGGGCGGAGTCGTCGACGACCACAGCGAGATCGGAAAGAGTGTGGGAACAGATCGGAGTGATGACGAAGACGGCGGCTTTCGGGCTGACCAGCGGACCGCCGGCGGACAGCGAATAAGCGGTCGATCCGGTCGGGGTGCTGACGATCAGGCCGTCACCGCGGTAGCGGTTGAGCAGGTCGCCGTCGATGCGGGCCTCGACGCGGATCATGCGCGGCTGGCGGCCGCGGGTGAGGGTGGCTTCGTTGAGGGCGGTGGCGGTGATGCGGGAGCCGTCGCGGGTGGTGTAGGTGACTTCAAGCAGGCGGCGGCGGCTGAGGGTGAAGGTGCCGTGGACGAGGGTGTCGAGGAAGGCGTCGAGCTGGTCCTCGGCGGCGGTGGTGAGGAACCCGAGGCGGCCGGTGTTGATGGCGGCCAGCGGAGGCACCTGCGGTCCGAACGAGCGCGCGGTTTTCAGGATGGTGCCGTCGCCGCCAAGCACGACGACGAAGGCGGCGCGGGCCTTGATGGCGTCGAGGGAAACCGGAATTTCCTCCGGACCGAGCAGACAGGCGGTTTCCTCGCCGGCCAGCCCGCTCCAGCCGCGGGCGGCGAGGTGGTCGCGCACGGTGCGTGCGAGGGCGGCGGCGCCCGGTTTGGTCGGGTTGACGACGAGTCCAAATTCCTTCGGTTCGCTCATGCAGGGGTCACCTGAACCACAGGAGCGGGACCAGGGACACTGGTTTTTGCGTCGCCGTCGCCGGCGGGGCATGGAGGGTCGGTGTCCGGAGGGGCGCTGGAGCGGGTGGATCAGTGGTCGCTGTTCCTGCGGGGACAGGCCGTGCGGGGACAGGCCGGAGGGCGATGGCCTCAGCGCCGTTGCAGCCAGGCGAGGAACTCGATGTTGCCATCGGTGCCGGTGATCGGCGACGGGATGAGGCCGGCCCAGGTCAGATCAGACCGCGTCCCGACCCAGGACCGGATGCGGTCGACCGCCTCGGCGCGGGCAGCTTCATCGCGCACGATGCCGCCCTTGCTGATGCGGTCCGGGGAAAGTTCGAACTGAGGTTTGATCAGGCAGACGATCGATCCGCCCGGGCGCACGCAGGGGACGACGGCCGGGAGCACGAGGGTGAGCGAGATGAACGACAGGTCCATGACCGCGATGTCGACCGGTTCGCCCACGTCGTCAGGGGTGAGCCGGCGGCAGTTGAAATTTTCGCGGGACCGGACGCGCGGGTCGCTGCGCAATTTCCAGACCAGCTGATTGGTGCCGACGTCGAACGCGTGCACCCTGGAGGCGCCGCGCTGGAGCAGGCAGTCGGTGAAGCCGCCGGTACTGGCACCGACGTCGAGGGCCGTGGCCCCGGAGACATGGATTCCGAACTCCTTGAGGGCGGCCTCGAGTTTCAGGCCGCCGCGGCTGACGAACCGCGGTTTTTCGCGCAGTTCGATGATGGCGTCAGGAGTGATTTTTTCGCTTGGTTTGGCGGCGACACGGGTGCCGATGCGCACCTCACCGGCGAGGATGAGGCGCTGGGCTTGTTCGCGGGACGGGCAGAGGCCGCGGGCGACCAAGGCCTGATCGAGCCGGAGCGTGGCGGGCATGAAGGCGTGATGGCGTGAGAGCGTGACGCGGGGCGCGGCGTCATCCGGGCGGGCACGGCCGGCGGGTCAGGTGCCGGAGGCCGGTGCCGGGCCGGCGGCGGGCGGATTGGAGAGGAAATGCGAGAGCGGGCTGCCGCTGCCCTCTCCGGCGCGCCGCAGCAGGTAAAAGTCATCGCAACCGACGTCGAGCCGGCCGTCGACCACGTACCTCGCCGCTTCCGGGGCCAGTGATTCGAGGTGTTTTTCGTGGACGACGATGTGGGTGGACGGCGGGAGCTGAGCGAGGCGGGCGGGGATTTCGGCGGCAGTCTTGATGACGGTGGTTTTCGGGTGCGACTTGAAGTCGTCAAGGACATGGTGGTCGACGACGAGCAGGTGGGCGGCGTCGCGTTGCAGGTGGGCGTCCAGCACGGTGGCGACCTCGGCGTCGTGCCGGGCTTCGAGGGTGAAGGGGATGCTGGCGAGGGCGCAGAGGCCGGCGATACCGGCGCCGATGAGGGCGAGGCGGGCCGGGTGACGGCGGTGCTGGAGCGGTTGCGGGCTCCAGTCGGCGGCCTCCGGATCATGGGCGACCGGTTTGCGGGCGCGCAGGCAGATTTCTGATCCGAGCGACGGGAAGAGGGCACCCCAGAGCTGGTTGAACCGGATCCACAGCGCGTGGTTCTCGAGCGGGTTGCCGGTGTGGCGGATGAGGTGGGAGCCGACGGCCCAGTCGATCCCGAAACCGGCATCCTCGAGCAGGGTGCGCCAGCGGTCGGGGGACAGGCTGTTGATGTGGCCGCCGCGGGCAAGTTCGCCGCGGGCCAGTTTGCGGCGGAAATACGCCTGACGCCACCGCGCGATCAACGAGGGCGAGGTCGGGGTGCCGGCGAGCAGGCAGCCGCCGGGGGTCAGCGCTTCGGCGAGGTGGTGCAGCGAATACGCCGGACGCGGCAGGTGTTCGAAGACGTGCAGGGCGGCGACGACGTCGGCCCCGCCGGCGGCCAGCGGCAGCGGGGCGTCGAAATTGGCCTCGTGGACTTCGTCGTAGCCCGCCTTGAGCAGCAGGTTGCGTTGCGGTTGCCAGTCGATGGCGATCCAGCGCGCCGGCACGCCGGTGCCGACGAAGCGTTTGAGCCAGCCGCGACCGCTGCCGTAATCGACGATGACGAGCGGGCGTTGGAGCCGCTTCGCCTCGTCGCGGATGGCCTGCGCCGCCCACCAGTAGCGCAGGAGGCGGATGGAATAGCGCGCCTGGGCGAGGTGTTTTTCGAGGAGCGGATCTTCGGGGGATCGGACGACCTCGTCCCGCAGCGGCGTGAGGGGCCAGCGGAGAAAGGCGAAGCGGGACGTGAGGCCGGACATGCGCTGAGTTGTTAGGCAGCAATGGTGCAGCGGCAATGACGTTTGCCGGGTTTTTCGCCCGCGGCCGGTCCGGGAAAAGCCCGAGCTGACTGGGGCCCGATCACTTCGGTGCCGCGGCGGCGGTGGAACGGAGAGACTCCGGAGAGAAATCCGCATCGCTCAGCGTGATGTCGTGACGGCTGTTGGATCCTTCCAGTTCGGTGACCGACGCCTGCCCGGCGCGACGCACGCGGAAGCTGGCCGGCACCAACCGCCCGGTGTCATCCTTGTGGACACGGGTGGTTTCGATGGTGCGGGCGAGGGGGCCGGCGGCAAGGAACTTCTCGATCTTGAGCGGGACAAGCCGCTTCGTGTCGATCCAGCTGCGGACACGTCCGTAGGTTGATTTCTGGCCGGCTCCGGGCCGTGATTCGAGGATCTGGCAGGGCACACGATCGACGACTTCGGTGCCGGTGATTTCCTGGCGCTCCCAGGCGTAGAAATTCTCCACCAGGTCCTCGTAGGCGAGATCGCTGCCGAAAACGCCATCCTGCATGTCGGCGGCGGCGAGCGGGCGCAGCGCATCCGGCGGGGTGAAGACGGCCCCGCTGGCCGGGCGTCCGGACGGCTTGCGGAGGAGAAAGGCCTCGCCCTTGCGTTCCTTCGGCCAGAGCACCGAGTACACAAGAGAGGTGCCGGCAGTCGTGCGGCGGGACTTGACTTGGACCTGGACGACGGATTTCGGCGCGCTGGCGGCCGCGCGGGATTCGATTTTCAGGCGCACCATCGAGTCGTTGTCCTGCAGCGCGGCGCTCAGGCTGGCGGCCAGGCTCTGGGCGGTGGGAGCCGGTTCCTGGGCGGTCAGGGCGGGGGCCAGCAGGACAGCGCCCGCGAGCAGCGAGCGCAGGGTGGAGCGGCGGGTGGATGAGCGGAGCAGGGTCATGGAAATCACGGGCGGTGCGGGACAGGCGCGGCGGGACGAAAATTCGCAGCCACCCATCGTCCGCGGCCGGCGCCCCGGTGCAATGAGAACCCGGGGGATCGTTTGGAACCGGGTGCCGCGGCGGTATCAGGCGGTGCGCATCTCCGGGGAGCCGGGGGAACCGCCGCCGGAGAGAGGGGCCGCGCCGGCTCACCCATGCAGCGCCAGGCTCGGGGAGAGCCGGGAACTGCGCCAGCCTGGGTAGAGGCCGCTGATGATGCCGACGACGAGGGCGATGCCGACCGAGGTGAGCAGCAGGGGCAGCCCGAGGTCCGGTTCGAGGAGGCCGCGCAGGGTGGGGGTGCGCTTGAGGATCATCAGGCCGAGGGCGCCGAGGGCGACGCCGACGATCCCGCCGAGCAGGCCGAGCATGGCTGATTCGAGCAGGACCATGCGCATGATGCGGGATTTTTTCCAGCCGACGGCGAGCAGCACGCCGATTTCGTGGGTGCGTTCAAAGACGGTCATGAGCATGGTGTTCATCACGCCGAGCACGCCGACGATGATCGCGAGCAGAGAAGTGCTCCAGCTCATGGCGCGCATGATGCGGTACCCCTGACTGGTGCCGACCACCTCGTCGGCGACCATGGCCCGTCCTTCCGGGAAAATTTCCTTCACCCGCGCGGAGAGGGCGGCCATCTGCGCCTCGGTGGTGCCGGGGGTCACCCGGATGTCGATGAAATTGACCTTGCCCTCGTTGAGGGTCAGCTCCTGGAGGATCGGCAGCGACAGGATGATGGCTCCGTTTTCGACCACCGCCTGGCCGTCAACGATGCCGACCACCGGCAGCTCCTCGGTCTCGATCTGCACGGTATCGCCGACCTTTTTCTTCAGCACCTCGGCGGCGAGGGTGCCGAGCACGACGGCGCGTTCGTTGCCGTCGGCAGGCAGGCGGCCGTCGATCACCCGGAGTTTTTCCCAGGTGAATCCTCCCCAGGCGCGACCCGAGACCATCATCATGGGGGCATCCTCGATGCTCATCATCTGCATGAGAACGGAGGTGGTCTGGGCGACGTTGGGCAGCGGGGCGATCTTTTCCTCGAGCGACGCGTCGTAAACCTTGGGCATGATGCCGCCGCTCATGTTGCTGACGACCAGATCGATGCCGATGGCATCGAGCTGTTTGACGATGCTTTTTTCGTATCCCCGGGACATGCCGACGAGGGCGACGACGGCGGCGATGCCGATGGAAATGCCAAGCAGGGTGAGGCCGGTGCGGACCGGGCGGCGCAGGAGGTTGCGGGCCACCATGGAAAGAAACGTCATGGGGTGGCGGGGGTCGGGGTGGGGGTGGCCGGCCCGTCGACGACGCGGCCGTCCTTCATGCGGATGATGCGGGTGGCGCGTTTGGCGATGCCGAGGTCGTGGGTGACGAGCACCAGGGTCATGCGCAGCTCGCGGTGCAGGCGCAGGATGAGGTCGAGCACCTGGTCGGCGTTGGCACTGTCGAGGTTGCCGGTCGGCTCGTCGGCGAGCAGGACGCCGGGCCGGTTGGCCAGGCTGCGGGCGATGGCGACGCGCTGGCGTTCGCCGCCGGAGAGCTGGGACGGGAAGTGGCGGAGCCGGTGGCTGAGGCCGACAGACTCGAGCAGTTCGGCGGCGCGGGCGCGGCGTTGCGACCGCGGCAGGTCTCCCTCGAACATCGGGATCTGGACGTTTTCGAGCACGGTGAACGTGGGCAGCAGGTGGAACGCCTGGAAGACGAATCCGATGTCGCGGGCGCGGTAGGCGGCCGCGTCGGCGAGGCCGGGCAGCGAGCGGCCGCGGAACGTCAGGGTGCCGGAAGACGGACGGTCGAGCGCCCCGAGCATCTGGAGCAGCGTGCTCTTGCCGCAGCCGCTTGGCCCGATGATGGCGACAAATTCGCCCTCGCGCACGGTGAGGTCGACGCCGCGCAGCGCCGCCACCTGGCCGCCATCGAATTCCTTGGTCAGGCCGCGGGCGTCGTAGACGACGGCGGGCGGGTCGGTGGCGGTGGTGGTGGCGGACGGCATGAGGGATCAGGCGGTGCGCGGATGCGGGCGGGCGGGCTCGGGGGATTCCGGCCAGTGGCTGCCGACGCGGGGGTCGGAGAGGTTGGCGAGGAGGTGGCGGATGGCGCTGCGGTAATTCGGGAACGGGGCGAGTTCGCCGTCGGCGGCCGGGGTCAGCGAGTCGGCGTGGTGGGGCAGTTCGTAGTGATGCAGGCCGGCGCGGAGGTGGTGGACGCCGTGGAATGGTTCGTGGAGCAGGGTGACCGAAAGCAGGCGGCCGGCCGGGGTATTGCAGATGATGCTGCGGGTCGCGCTGCGGGCGGTGTGGCCGCTGAGGCCGACGTGTTCGATGTATTTGCGCCAGCTCTGGGCGTTGCCGGCGAGCAGGCCGGGCAGGAAGTGGAGCCAGAGGAAGTAGGTCCAGAGGTTCCAGTGGGCGACGGCGGTGAGGGTGGCGGTCCAGAACCCGAGAATGAGGGCGCCTTCGGCCCAGACGCGGCGGCGCACTTTGCGGCTCCGGATGATGGAATCCTTGCGCAGGAACATGCGCCAGAAGAGGAACGGGGTGAAGAACAGACCGGCGTTGAGCTCGATGATGGCGGCGAGCCGGCGGACCCAGCGGGGGGAGTCGACCTGGGTGAACGGCCAGAGTTCCTCGTCGCGTTCGGTGGCGAGGTGCATGTGATGCGTCTGGTGGGCGGCGCGGTAGAGGGTGAAGCTCATGAAGCTGAGGGTGCCGGCGAGCACACCGTCGACCTCATTGAGTATTTTGTTTTTGCGCAGCAGCCCGTGGGACGCCTCGTGAAAGCCGATGAGGGAGCCGTGCATGAAGTGGCTGACCAGCAGCATGAGGGGCACGGCGAGCCACCAGTTGCCGTGGTGGACGCAGAAGCCAAGGGCGACCTGCGAGAGGAGGAGGCCGGCGATGATGAAGGGAAAGGCGGCGCGGCTGACCCAGTGAGTGTGGGGGTGGTCCTCGGCGGGGACGGCAGGAGAGCCGGCGAGCGGAGCGGGCGCTGCGGGCGAGTCCGGGGCGATAAGATCCCGGGCGGATGTGGACGGGCTCATGGATGATCAGGGGATGATGGCATCGGACCGGTCTTCAGGATGGCGGGCGCTGCGTTCGAGGACCGAGCGGAAGAGGCGGTCGAGATCGTATACGGCGGCAGACTCAATCATAGACGCCCGATGGAGCCAGACAACCTCCAACTCGTCGCCCTGTTCGGTGATTTCGCAGCCGAGGTCGAAGCGGGCAGTGCCGGTCGAGCGCATGTGCAGCCGGGTCGAAATTCGCGGCAGGTCGACATCCGGCACCGGGTGGTTCTGGAGGGCGAAACGGACGTCAAAGAGCGAATGCCGCCCGGGCGCGCTGGAAGCGCCGAGCCGGCTGGCGAGTTCGGCGAACGGCAGGGCGTGGGCGAAGCAGTCGACGGCCGCGGTGTGGGTGGCGCGCAGGTGGGTGGCGAACGGGGTGGCGGCATCGACCTGGCCGCGGAGCGGGACGATGCCGGCGAAGTACCCCATCGTCTGACGCACGGCTTCGCGATGGCGGTTGGCGACCGGGGTGCCGACGACGAGGTCCTGGCAGCCGGCCCATTTCCAGAGGGCGATCCGGAAGCCGGCGAGCAGGGTGCTGAAGAGGGTGGCGCCATGGCGGGTGGCGAGGTCGCGCAGGGCGCGGGTCGGCCCGGCCGGCAGGGAGCGGACACAGCGGTCGAGCGGGCCGTCACCGCGGGCGGTGTGGGCGTGGCCGGCCCAGACCGGGCGGGAGCCGTCGAGGTGGGATTTCCAGAATTCGAAGCGGCGGTCCAGTTCCGCGGGCGACCAGAATGTGCGTTCGGCGGCGGCCCAGGCGCTGTGGGATTGCGGGACCGGAGGCAGGCTGCCGGGACGGCCGGGCCGGGCGCCGGCCTGGGCCATGAGGTAGGCGGTGGCGAGGTCCTGGACGAACACGCCGAGCGACCAGCCATCGGCAATGGCGTGGTGGATGGCGAAGGCGAGCACGGTGTCAGCCGGTCCGCGGCGCATCATTTCGACGCGGTAAAGCGGCCCCTGGAGCATGTCGAACGGCCGACGATACACCTCGCGCATGACGCCCTCGAGGGCCTCGGGGCGGGATTCGGCGGCGGACAATTCGCGGTAGGAGAAGGCCGGAGTGCCGGTGGCGCGGACCATGGCCAGCGGACGCTCCTTGCCGGGCAGAAACGAGAGCCGCATCACCTCCTGGCGGTCGACCACCTGTTGAATGGCAGCCTCGCCCTGCTCGCGAGTGAGGTCCCCCTTGATCTCGAGAAAGGCGCAGATGTGGTTGGCGCACTCGCCGACGGCGACAGGGGAGTTTTCCCAGAGCTCGCGCTGCGGGAAGCTGAGCGGATGAAGCCGGGCTTCACCGCTCTGCAGCCACTCCTTGAGGCGCGCTCGACTGTCGGATGCCCCGGTCATGTCAGCGGCTGGCACCCACGCCGGAGCGGTCGGAACCGCCGGCCGGAGCGTCGCCAAGCAGGCTGTCGATGTCCTCATCCGAAAGCGCCTCGATGTCGACCTCGGTGGCGGCCACGGGAGCGGGTTCGGCGGCCGGGGCCGGGGCGGCCGGGGTGGTGGTGCTGCCGCCGAGGTGTTCGCCGATGAGGGAGGCGATCTGGCCGATGGTGCGGGCGCGCATCAGACTGGTCGGTGGCAGGGCGACGCCGATCGAGCTTTCGATGAGGTTTTCGATTTCCACGCCCATGAGCGAGTCGAGGCCGAGGTCGGTGAGCGGCTGGTCGGCGCGCAGGCTTTCCGGTTTGACGCGGAGCACGGAGCCGACCACGTCGCGGACCGCCTGGATGATGACGTCGTCGCGTTCTTCCGGGCTGGCGGCCTGGATGCGTCCGCGCCAGTCGTTGCCGCCCCCGCCGGATTCCTGGACCTCGATGCCGGCGGCGAAGATGCGTTCGACGAGCGGGTTTTCCTGCATGCCGCGGAACGACTGGCGCCATTTTGCCCAGTCGACGCGGATGGCGGCGGCCTGCGGGGTATGGGCGGCGAGGAAGCCTTCCATGAGGGTGGTGACCTCGCGCGGGGTGAGGGCGGCGGTCCCCTGGCGGGCGAGGTATTCGGCGACGCGTTCGTTGCGGGCGACGTAGCCTTCGCCGCCGAGCACGCCCCAGTTGATGGCGAGGGCGGGTTTGCCGAGGGCGCGGCGGTGGTGGGCCAGCGAGTCGAGGAAAGCGTTGGCGGCGGCGTAGTTCCCCTGGGCCGGGTTTCCGAAGATGCTGGAGACCGACGAGAAGAGGACGAAGCAATCCAGATCGAGGTCGAGCGTGCGTTCGTGGAGCAGCCAGGCGCCGAGGGCTTTCGGGGCCATGACCGAGCGGAAACGATCGGCGGTCAGGGCGGCGAGCGGAGCGTCGTCGATGACCATGGCGAGGTGGAACACACCTTTGAGCGGGACCGGCAGGGCGCGCACCTCGTTAATGAGGCGGGTGGTGTCATCCGGTGACCCGATGTCGGCCCGGACCACGGTGGCGGTGACGCCGGCGGTGCGGAGGCGGTCGAGCAGGGCGGTGGCTTCCGGGGTGCTGGCGCCGCTGCGGCTGGTCAGGACGAGGTGGCGGGCGCCATTTTCGACCAGCCATTCCGAGAGCACGCGTCCGAAGCCGCCGAGGCCGCCGGTGATGAGGTAGGCGGCATCGGGGCGCACGGCGAACGGGGCGCGCGGCGGCTCACCGGTGCGGACGACGAACGGGTCGGCGAATGCCACGATCACCTTGCCGGTGTGCCGGCCGCCGGCCATGAGGCGGAAGGCGGCGTCGA
>JALRGF010000173.1 GCA_023253495.1 Verrucomicrobiales bacterium | reverse complement strand
GGGTATTTCACGGTCACGGCGGCGGTCCGCCGGGAGGGAGTGGGCACGGTGCCGGTCGAGTTGATTGTCAACGGCCGGCCGGTCGCCACCCGCGAAGTCAAAGCGGACGGCACGCTGACCGGTCTGCGGTTTGAGGCGCCGCCGATCACCCGCAGCAGCTGGGTGGCGGTGCGGGTGTTTCCGAGTGCGCACACCAATCCGATCACGGTGCGGGTGGATGATCGGCCGGTGCGGGCGTCGCGCGAGAGCGCCGAGTGGCTGCTGGCCGGGCTGGAACAATGCTGGAAGAGCAAGGAGAAGACGTACCGTGGTGAGGAGCGCGCCCAGGCGGTCGTCGACTACGACCACGCCCGTGCCGTTTATCGTCGGATCATTGAAGAATCACCCCCCGAATCATGAACCCTGAGGCGATGGAAAGGAGGCGCACGATGTTTGGTTTCCGGGAGGGAGCCGCCGGGCTGAGGAGGGGGCCGCGGATTGTGCCCTCGCGGCAGGGGCCGTCCCGTCGCGGGCGCGGATTCCGGTGGCCGGTTCTGGCGGTGGCCGTGCTCCTCGGAGCGGTGGGAGTCTCCGGCCGGGACGCGGAGCCGGCGCGGCCGCGCTTGGTTGAGGTGAACATTTCCCCGGAGGGCCGGGTCAAGGCATCGGCCGTGGCGGCCCGTCCGGAACTGGTGCAGGGCGGGTGGACCGAATTTGAAATCGTCATTCAAAACACCGCCGGGCTGACCACCCCGCTGGGAATCGAGTGTGCTCAGTTGTTGCGATCGGATGACGATGCCGCGCGCGACCGGTGGCTGAAGCTGGAGGTGGTGCCATCCGGTGCCTTGACCGGGGCCGCCGAGGAGAAGCGGGTGCTGCGACTGTGGAGCCGCGATGCCGGGCGGCGCGCGGCCGTATTCAATGTGAATGCGGGCCAGGGCAGCCAGGATCTCGGGTTCCGAAGCGACGTGCTGCTCACCTTCGTGGTCGCACCGCGAGCCTGATGCCGGCGGCGTGAGGCACCGGAATCCGGGCCGGCGCACGCGACCTGAAAGTGGCAAACAGTCGGTGGGGAATCACGGGGGCGGACGTGAAGGCTGCTGACCGGGGTGCGGGTGGAAAATCCGAAGCAGTTGCCGCGCCTCGGGGAGGGGGAGGCGCTGGCGGCGATGGGGGTGGCCGCGCGCACCCATTTGCGCTGGGCGGTCATGCTGGTGACGGTCGGGGTGGTCGGCGCCGCGCTCGGGCCGATCGACCCGAAAAAGTCGCGGAGTTTCCCGCCCGGGTCCCGCGCCATTCCCCGACGGTCTGCCGGTACGTATCCAAGGCGGCCCGCCAGGGGGGACCTTAGGCGGCGTCCCGCGGCTCGTTGGTCGGCACGTAGACCCACGGCATGCCTGCGGCCTCGGCGGCCCGCAATCCGTTGTGGCCGTCCTCGAAGACGAGGCAGGCCGACGGGGGTATCCCGAGCTGCTGCGCGGCGAGCAGGAACAGATCGGGGGCCGGTTTGCTGCGGGCGACGTCATCGGCGGTGACGATGACGGGAAAGAGATCGATCAGTCCGAGGTGGGTCAGTTCGCGAACGACGATATTGCGGTCGCTGCCGCTGGCCACCGCGAGCGGGAGCCGGCCGAACTGGGCGCGGGCGAAATCGACCACTGGCTCGACCACCCGGAGTTCGTCGAGGTGGGAAAAGAAGTATTCGGTGCGGGCGATTTCGACGCGGGCCGGGTCGATCTGGCAGCCGTAGCGGGCGTTGCAGACGGCGACGGTTTCGGGGATGCTCTGGCCGGCGAAGGCGTGGTGCATTTCCTCGGTGAAGTCAAACGGGGCCTGTTGTTCCTGCAGGGCGACGCGCCACGCGTGCCAGTGGAGCGGCATGGAATCGATCAGGGTGCCGTCGCAGTCGAAGATGAAGCCGGCGAAATCACCGGGTGGAACGGTCAGGGGAAAATTCCAGGGGGTCACGATCAGGGGATGACGGAAATCGCAATCGTTGCGAAGGACGCCGAGTGGTCAGGCGGCCGGTTTCGGGGTGGTCTCGGCGGGCGGGGCCGGCGGGGTGGGGGCCGGCGTGTGGCCGGTGGCCGGGGCGCTGTCCGCGGCCGCCTCCGTCTGCGCGCTGTCGAGCAGCTTGAGCGAGGCATTGCCGAAGAGGCGGTTGAAGAAGCGTTTGGGCAGGCTCTTGCCCATTTCCTCGTGGGCCACCTCATCAGCGGCCTCGGTTTTGGCGGCTTCCCAGGCCGGGGCGAATCCCGGGGCGCGCAGGACCATGCGTTTTTCGGCGCGGGCGAGGATTTCCAGGTCGCGGACGATTTTGGCATCGGGTTTTTCGGCGAGCATGCCGATGCGCAGCCGGAGGTTTTCGTTTTCCTTGAGCAGCGAGTCTTTTTCCCGTTTGAGCGATTCGAGCTGGGCCGCATCCAGATCAAGCTTGTCGCTCAGGTGTTTTCGGTAGCGGCGGAATTCGTGTTTGGTTTTGAAGTGCCCCCAGGCGGAGAGCACGAAGAACAGACAACCGAGGGCGAGGCCCCAGGTGAACGGAGATTTGAGAATGGCGTTCCAATCCATAATGCCAGGCACCATGCCATCGGACGACTGTTTGTCGCGGGAAAACCGGATGAGCGCTGATGGGGCCGGCTCGACGATTGCGCCGCCGGGAATTCCTTTCACCTTCACGATGGCCGAGTGCCACCCTCATGATCCGTCAACCTGCCGGCCGAACCCACGATCCATTCACCCTGCACCGCTGCGGCCTGTCGCTCGGATCAAACATGGGGGACCGATTGGCCTGTCTGCGCCTCGCGGCCGGCGCGGTCCGCCTGCTCGCCGATGCCACGCAGCCGGTGCTGGTGTCGTCGGTTTATGAAACCGAGCCGGTCGGCTGCGCACCGGGTACCGCATCGTTCTACAATGCGGTCATGGAAATCAGTTATGGCGGCGACCCTGAATCGCTGCTGGAGCGGCTGCGCGCGGTGGAATCGGCCATGGGGCGACCGACGGAACGGGCGAAAAACGACCCGCGGCCGATTGACCTTGATCTGCTGTATGCCGGTGAGCTGGTCCGGCGCAGCGCGTTTCTGGAGCTGCCGCACCCGCGCCTGGCCGAACGCCGGTTCGTGCTGCAGCCGCTGGCGGAAATCCGGCCGGACCTGCGGCTGCCCGGGCACGACCAGCCGGTGCGCTCGTTGCTGGCCGCCCTGCCCGGCGCCGGCCAGGACCTCCGTCTCGTCACCTCCGACTGGTAGCCTATGAAAGACCGTTTCCTCGCCCGCAAACGCGCCGGCATCCCGCTGGCCACGCTGACCGCCGCCGACTACCCGACCGCACGCCTGCTCGATGACGCCGGGCTCGACCTGATCCTTGTCGGAGACTCGCTCGGCATGGTGGAGCTGGGCTACGTCGATACCACCGAAGTCACCCTGGAAGACATGGTGCACCACACCCGGGCGGTGCGGCGCGGGGTGAGCCGCACGCCGCTGGCGGCCGACCTGCCATTCCAGACCTACGAAACCTCGGCGGAGGCCGTGGCAACCGCACGCACCTTGATGCAGGCCGGCGCGGAGGCGGTGAAACTCGAAGGCGGCCGCAGTCACCTCGCCCAGATTCGCGCCGTGCTCGCCGCCGGCATCCCGCTGATCGGCCACATCGGCATGCTGCCCCAGAGCGTGCGCCTCGAAGGAGGCTACAAGAAAAAAGGCAAAACCGAGGAACAGGCTCGCGGCCTGCTTGAGGATGCGCTGGCCCTTGATGCCGCCGGGGTGGTCGCTCTGGTCATCGAGGATGTGGTGGCCCCGGTGGCGGCTGACATTTCCCGCCGCGTCGCCTGTCCGACCATCGGCATCGGCTCCGGTTCCGGTTGTGACGGCCAGATCCTGGTGACCGCAGATCTCATCGGCGCTTTTCCGTGGTTCCGACCTCCCTTTGCCCGGGCCCGCGGGGATGTGGCCGGGGAAATCACGCGGGCGGTGGCCGGCTACCTCGCGGCGGTGCGCCCGGGCGCGGACGCGAAGACGGCCGGGTGAGGAATGAGGGGTGAATCACCGTCAGTGTCGGGTGAACTTGGCATGGCGTCTGCTTTGTCGGGTGGTGCTTCCATGAACCCGTGCCTGCGCGGTCCGTTTCTGCGGACCGGCAAAGGCTCCATCCAACCCATCCGAACAACATGACGACATTGACCCGAATGAAACTCTGGCTGCTGGGTCTGCCCGCAGCCATTCTGTTGGCGGCAGCCGGCCCTGCCGGATCCGCTCTGGCCCAGGAAGAGACGGCGGCGGCGCCGGTGGCCGCGGCGGCCGAGGCGGCGCCGGCGGGCCCGACTCTTGAGCAGCGGCTTTACGATCTTGAGCGGTACATCAAGAACGAGGCGCCCGGCAAGGAGGGCGACACCGAATGGACCTCGAACATTAAAGGTCCCGGACCCGGGCACAGTGCGTGGCAGATGGTGAGTACGGCGCTGGTCATTTTTATGACCCTGCCGGGACTGGCATTGTTTTACGGCGGTCTGGTGAGGCGCAAGAATGTGCTCTCCGTAATCGCGCAGTGCATGGGGATTGCCGGTCTGGTGACCCTGCTGTGGTGGGCGGTCGGTTACAGTCTGAGCTTCGGGGCCGGCGGCAAATTCATCGGTGACCTGAGCCATCTCTTTTTCAAAGGGGTGGAGCCCGGGGCCAGCGGTGCCGGCTATTACTGGATCTCCGATTCGATGTGGGCCATGTTCCAGCTGTCTTTCGCCATCATCACGCCGGCGCTGATCGTCGGCGCGATCGCCGAACGCATGAAATTTCTCTCGGTGCTGGTCTTCACGGCGCTCTGGATGTTTGCGGTGTATTTTCCGTTCGCGCACATGGTGTGGGCGGGCACCGGTCTGATGTGCGGACCGCTCAATGCGGACGCCGGGATCAAGGCGATTGACTTTGCCGGGGGCACGGTGGTGCACATGACCTCGGGATGGAGCGCCCTGGTGTTGTGTATCATCCTCGGCAAACGTCAGGGGTACCCGCGGGAGAAGATGTCTCCGCACAGCATGGTACTTTGCGCCATCGGTACCGGGATGCTCTGGGTCGGGTGGTACGGGTTCAATGCCGGTTCGGCGCTCGGGGCCGACGCCATTGCGGCCAATGCCTTCACCACCACCACCCTGGCCGCGGCTATCGGCGGGTTTTTCTGGGCGCTGAGTGAATGGGTGACGCGGGGGACGCCGAGCGTGCTCGGGTTCTGCTCGGGGATTGTCGCCGGCCTGGTGGTGATCACTCCGGGAGCCGGATTTGTGACGGCCAGTTCCGCGGTCATCATGGGTATCCTCGCCGGCATCGTTCCGTACTTCGCCTGCGCTTACCTGAAGAAGAAACTCGGATACGACGATGCGCTCGACACCTTTGGCATCCACGGCGTCGGCGGCACGCTGGGGGCCATTCTGACGGGGATTTTTGCCGATGAGAAAGTCAACGCTGTGGTGGGCGGCCTGAAGGACGGTCTGGTGATCGAACAGATCAAGGCGGTGGTGTTGACCATTGTCTGGAGTGCGGTGGCCACGGCGGTGATCGCGTATGCGGTGAAAGCGGTGGTCGGACTGCGGCCGGATCCTGAGGTGGAGTCCGCCGGTCTGGATCAGAGCGAGCACGGCGAGTCGGGCTACGAGCATTGACCGCGATTCATCGCGGGTGCAGCGACCGGGGTCCGGATCTCCATCCGGGCCCCGGTTTTTTTTTACGCGTGACCGGAGCGGGATCGCCGATGAGGTCGGCCGCTGCTTCACGAGCAGTCTCCACCAACCGTCCGCCAAGGGCGGTTCGCTCCGCGGAGCGGTCGGGTCGTGTCCGAAAGGAAACTCAAGCGCACAGGCGTCGGCCGGTCCGTCGCCTGCGTAATTCCGGCGCACGCCGTCATGGAATCCTGATGTCTGAAACAGTCCTGATCTATCCGCACCAGTTGTTTGCCCGGCACCCCGGGTTCGGGCCGGGCCGTGAGGTCCGGCTGGTCGAGGACCCGTTGATTTTTGGCAATGACGCGCGCTGGCCGATGGCGGTGCACCGGCAGAAGCTGATCCTGCATCGGGCGTCGATGAAGGCGTATGCGGCCGAGCTGGAGGCGGCCGGGCACCGGGTCGCGTACGTTGAGGTGCCCGAACGGCCGATGAGGGCCGGTGCCCGGTGGCTGGACCGGGTGCTGCCGGACGGCGCGGGCACGGTGCATGTGGCGGATCCGGCCGACTGGGTCTTGTCGCGTCGGCTCGAGCAGTGGACGCGGGCGCGCGGGGTGCGGTTGGTGGTGCATCCGTCGCCGAACTTCCTCAGCCCGCCGGACTTTCTGGAGGAACAGCTGGGGAAGAAGAAACGGCTGTTGATGGCGTCCTTTTACGAGGCGCAGCGGAAGAGGATGCGGGTGCTGGTGGACGAGGCCGGCGCGCCGGCGGGCGGGCGGTGGTCGTTCGACACCGAAAACCGGTCAAAACTTCCGAAGAACCATGTGCCGCCGCCGGAGCCGCGGGCGGGGTCAAATCCGTTCACGGAAGAAGCGGTCCGGTATGTGGCGGCGCGGTTTCCGGACCGCCCGGGCGCGCTGCATCCGTTCCGCTGGCCGGTGACGCGCGCGGAGGCGGAGCGCTGGCTCGACCGGTTCGTGGCCGAGCGGTTCGAGCATTTCGGGGAGTACGAAGATGCGATTTCCACCGAGCATCCGTTTCTTTACCACGCCGCGATCACCCCGATGCTGAACATCGGGCTGCTGGATCCGCGGGACGTGGTCGAGCGCGTACTCGCAGCCGCCGACCGCGTGCCCATGAACTCGCTGGAAGGATTCCTGCGCCAGGTCATCGGCTGGCGCGAATTCATGCACGGCGTCTACCGGCAACGGGGAAGCGCGATCCGGAACGGGAATTTCTGGAAGTTCGACCGCCCCATGCCCCGCGCGTTTTACGACGGCACCACCGGCATCCCGCCCGTCGACCGCGTGATCCGTCAGGTGCTGGCCGACGGGTATTGTCACCATATCGAGCGTCTGATGGTGCTCGGGAATTTCATGCTCCTGTGCCGCCTGCGTCCGGACGACGTCTGCCGCTGGTTCATGGAAATGTTTGTGGATGCCTGCGACTGGGTCATGGTTCCGAATGTCTATGGCATGTCGCAATTCGCCGACGGCGGCACCTTCACGACCAAGCCGTACCTCTCAGGGTCCAACTACATCCTCAAGATGTCCGATGAACCGAAAGGCCCGTGGTGCCGGGTCTGGGACGGCCTCTTCTGGTCGTTCATCGGCGACCACCGCGACTTCTTCCTCCGCAACCCGCGGCTGTCGATGATGGTGCGGACCTGGGAAAAACTCGCCCAGGAAAAACAGGCGGACCACCGGCAGGCAGCGCGGGAATTTCTCGAGCGACTGGCCTGACCGCGGATATGCCTGGCTTGCGCCTTGGCAGCGTTCTTTTCGTCACCGCTCTCACCATACCCCGTCGATTCCGGCCACCCGGCCGGGACTCCAACTCGCCGCCATTCTTTGTCGTGGACTCATCATGGCTACCGCTCGGCACGAGGCCGCCGTTGATTGCGGATCGCTCCGGCGGGGAGAATCGAGCAGCGTCGGTCCGTGGCCACGGCATCATCCGCGCCGGTTGAGGCTCCGGTCGGCTGGGATACAGTCGAAGGACTGAGTCAATTCAGGGCGTCGGGAAGGCCGTCCGTGACGACCAGAACTGTCTGATCTTCCGGCATGGTGGTATGGACCGCTGGCTTTCCGGTCTCCATGGCGAGGCGGATTTATGAGACCCTCGCGCCGGCCGGCCTACCAGCGGATTTTGTCCGGGAAGTATTCGGCGATGAGGTCTTCGTAGAACGGGCGGAGCGCCTGGGTGTCGGGTTTGGCGTGGCTTTTGGTGTACAGGTCGTACGGGTTGAAGGCCTGGACCCACGGGAGCATGTCGCGGTCCTGCTGATTGGTGAGGTGGGAGTATTCGCCTTCGCGGTGCCACGGGTAGAACGAATGGTAGCGCAGCATGTACTGGGCTTCGACTGGCAGGTAGTCTTTGGTGACGTGGTAGATGTATTCGTCGTGGCCCCAGGACAGCTGGACCTGGTCCAGCCCGCAGCCGGGTTCGTAGACGCCGGTTTCCGACTGGTAGCGCGGGTTCCGGCTGTCCGGGTTGTCGGCGAAGAACTGGGGAAAGACGATTTTGTCGGAGAACCGGCAGCCGGTGGGAAACGTGTCGCCGACGACGGCCCATTGCGGTTCGCCCCAGAGGCAGAGGATTTTGCCGAGGTCATGGACGAGTCCGGCGAGGACGAACCAGCGTGGCTGGCCGTCGCTGCGGATGTGTTCGGCGGTTTGCAGGAGGTGTTCGAGCTGGGAGAGGTCGGTATCCGGGTCGCTGTCGTCGACCAGTTGGTTGAGATACTCCATGGCCTCCCAGATGCCCATTTCGCGGCGGTTGAGGGTGAGGAATTCGTTTCGTTTGGCCTGGGCGAAATCGTGGGTCTGCCAGCGGTGGTTCTGGCGGTAGAATTCGCGGACGGTCGGTCGGGCGTCGGCCTCGTAGTTCCGGAATTCTTCTTTTTTCTTTTCCGGGTCGGTGGCGACGAATCCGGTGGTGGTGGCCGCGCTGTCCGCGGCCGGCTCCGGGTAGCGTTCCTTGAGGAAGTCTTCCCATTCGTCGAGGCTGGCGAGGGGTGAGTGTTCGGGGGCGGGCGCGGCAGGCAGGTTCATGGCGGGGCGGATGAAACGTGGTGCCGTATCTAGCGGGAAATGCGCCGGGACGTCAACTGGCATCCCGCGGGGCGGGGGAGTCGGGCCGTCGGGCAGTCGGATTGGGCATTGGCGGCGGGTTTGCCGGCGATGGCGCTGGGGGAGTGTGATCTATGCGCCCGGGCCGACGGGCCGCAGCGGACTGCGGCAAGGCGGCATGAGGCTTCTTTGCATGCTTCGGGGTTCAGGGAGGCATGCTTCGGGGTTCAGGGAGGTCCGGCGCGGAGGCGGAAGAATGCCGGCTGTGGCGGAAGCGGCAGTGACCAGCGCACGGTCTCGGTGTTGTCCGGGTGGGGCGTGATGTTTTCCGGCGGGATGGTGACCGGTGCCCATGAGTCGAGGGAGGTGGACGATTCAAGAGACCAGGCGAGGTCGAGCGGGTTCTGCAGCCGCCGGAATTCGAGGTGCAGGGAGTCGGCGGTGGTGGTGGCGGTGGGGGCCGGGAGCGGGCCGGTGGCGAGCGGCGACTGGCCGGCGGCGTAGCGCAGGAAGTGGTTGGCGCCAGTGCCGAGCGGGTCGGCGTCCGGTCCGCTGACGGCCGGGTTGGCGAGTTGTTCAGCCGAAAAGTGCTGGTTTTGCCAGCCGGCGAACTCGTGGGAAAATGCCGGTCCGTTCGGGGCGCCCGGGTTCCCGTGCCGTTGCCGGCTGAGGGCCCAGGCGGCGGCGGTGGCGAGGTCGGTGGTGGTGGCGGATTCGTCGCGGGCGACGAGCGACCAGCCTGGCCCGTCGGATGACGGGAACCAGGAGTCGGTGAAGGCGAACGACTGAATGACGGTGCCGGTGGCCTCGACCACGGTGATGGTTTCGCCGCTGTTGGAGAGGGAAGCGGGGGCGAATTCCCCGAGGATGAGGATGGCTGATCCGTAGCGGGACTGGAAGGCGGCGCGGTGGCGCACGACCACGGCGTACTGACCGGGGCCAATGGTCGTGCCGGCCGGCACGGTGCT
>JALRGF010000151.1 GCA_023253495.1 Verrucomicrobiales bacterium | reverse complement strand
GGCCAGCCTCGACGGCGGCGGTGACGGCCTCGGCAGCGACGAGGAAATCACCGAGGAAGACGAGGAATGCTACGAAAAATGCCTCGAGGTCATCGCCCAGGAAAAGCGCGCCTCCACCTCGCTCCTCCAACGCCGCCTCCGCCTCGGCTACACCCGCGCCGCCCGCATGATGGACCTCCTCGAAATGCGCGGCATCATCGGCCCCGGCGATGGCGCCAAACCCCGGGACATCCTCATTTCCTTCGACGACGAGGACGAGTGAGCCGCGCCCCCGCGGTCGGATCCCGGCTGGCTCTCATTGGCTAAGAATCCTTGTTCGGTTTGCCATCCTGCTCCGAACATCAGGAGGAAGTAGCACCATGTTGATCCATGCCTCCGATGATGAATTGCTCGGCCGCTTCGCCGCGACCCGCGACGAGGCGGCATTCCGCGGCCTGGTGGAGCGGCACGTTGATCATGTGCACTCGGTGGCGTGGCGCACGGTGCGCTGCCGCGAACTGGCCGTGGAAGTGGTGCAGCAGGTATTCATGCGCCTGGCAGGAACGGGCGGGCACCTGCCGCGGCAGGTGCCGCTGTCGGCATGGCTGCATGTCACGGCCCATGCCCTGGCGGTGGACGCCGTGCGCGCCGAGTCGGCGCGCCGCCGGCGGGAGCAGCGTTACCACGATCATGCCATGACACCCTCGCACGACGACGGTGCCGGATGGTCTTTGCTGGAGCCGGTGATCGACGAAGCGGTGGCGGCGCTGCCCGACCGGGACCGCGAAGTGATTCTTCTTCGGTTTTACCGCCAGTGCCGCCACGCCGAGATGGGACGCCGCCTCGGACTCAGCGAGGACGCCGCCCGCATGCGCGTCCAGCGCGCCCTCGAAAAACTGCGCTCGCTGCTCGCACGCCGGGGGATCACCACCACCGCGGACGCGCTGGCCCTGACCCTGCCGGGATATGCCGTGGCCGCGGCACCGGCAGGACTGGCCTCCACAGTGGCGTCCAGCGCTCTCGCAGCCGCCGTCACCGCGCCGACAGCTTCCGCCCTCTCTTTACCCGCCCTGCTGACCATGACCAAATCACACATCACCACTGTGGCCGCCATCGCAATCACCCTCCCCATCATCGGCCTGCAGTTCGTGCAGAACAGCCGCCTTCACGATCAGATCGAGGCCGCGCGTCGGGAGGCCGACCAGCGCGACGCCCTCCCGGCCCGCCGCCCCGGACCGGCTTCGGGCACCCTTTCCACCGATGCCGCCGGCCCGTCGGCCAAAACCGAAGGAAATGCCGCCACACCCGTCCCCACCGGCACTTCTTTGCAGGAAATCCTCGCGCGCCGCGATCCCGCCGGCCGGTTGCAGGGCCTGGTCGATTATGTGAACCGCCTGCCGGCGTCACAGCTCCGGCAGGCCATTGCCGAACTGGAGCAATCCTCACCGGAATGGGACCCCGAATCAAAACTGATCCTGCACATGATGCTGACGCGCTGGGCGCGCGAGGAGCCGGATGCCGCCTTCGCCAGCCTCGACACCCTCGGGACCAGAAACCGCGGCGAGCGCGCCAGCAGCATCCTCGCCAGCCTCGCCTCCGTCGACCCCGATCGCGCCGCCACCTGGCTGGCCAGCCCGGACAACAAACTGGTCGATTTCCCCTTCATGGGCCACATCCTTGCCGGCACGGTGGGCAAGGAATGGATGCGCCAGGATACGGACAGCGCCCTGTCCTGGGCCGCCAACCTGCCGGAAGCCCAGCGTGCCGGTGCCTACGTCGGTATCCTCGGCACCCTGGCCAGTACTGATCCCGGCCGCGCCGCCGCCCTCGCCACCACCCTCGAACCCGGCGACGCCCGTCGGATCATTCTGGGTGACATCGGAGAGGCGTGGGCCCTCAAAGCACCGCAGGAAGCCATCGCCTGGGTCCAGTCGCTCGACCCCTCGGACCGCCCCGCCGCACTCCGCGACACCCTCAACAGCTGGGCCACCGCCCAGCCCGCCGAGGCCGCCGCCTTTGTGCAAACGATGCCCGCCGCGGAACTCACCGGCGACCTGCTGAAATCCGTCGCCGAACCATGGGCGGTCAAGGCCCCCGAAGCCGCCGCCGCCTGGGTCATGAATCAGGCTGAAGGCAAAGCTCAAAACGACGCCATCGGCAGCGTGGTCTGGAACTGGACCAAACAGGATCCCCTGGCCGCCTCCACATGGCTGCGGGACCAACCGGCCGGCACCGCCCGCGATTCCGCCATCGGCGGGCTGGCCCTCGCCACCTTCGACAACGATCCCGCCGGCGCCGTGACCTGGGCCGCTCAAATGGCCGATGATCAATCCCGCACCCAGGCGGTCACCATCGGCCTCACGGAATGGCTCAAGCGCGATTCGGCCGCCGCCACTTCCTGGGCCCGGGAAAACGGCGTGTCCCTGCCGGAAGCCCGCTCCCCGCAGACCGGTCCCCGGTGATCACGACCTGACCGCTTGGCCTCGGGCCCACCCCGGGGCCCGGAATGACCCTTCCGGCAGAATCCCGACCCGGCACGGAATGATCGCGCTCGCCGGATCCGCGGGCCGCTTTTATAGAAAGCAGCGCGCATGAAGCTGCAATCACCCCGCGAATCATACCTCTGGCTGAAGACACTCTGGGACCACCGGCAGTCCCAGCGCATGACCCGGGAGCAGCTTGAGGCGCTGCAGCTGCGGAAATTCCGGCGGCTGGCGGCGCACGCCTGGCGGAAATCACCGTTCTACCGCGAAGTGATGGAGACTCGGGGCCTTGATCCGCAGCTTTGCCGGCCCGCCGATTTCCCCGTGCTCACCAAGACGGAGGTGATGCGCCACTTCGACCGCCTGGTCACCGACCCGCGCCTCACCCGCGCCCGCGTGTCGGAATTTCTCGCGCATTCCACCGATCCTCAGGAGCTGATGGACGGTCGCTACCATGTGCTGCATACTTCCGGCACCTCCGGGACCATCGGATATTTCGTCTATTCCCACGAAGCCTGGATCCGTGGCGCCAGTCACACCATGAGGGTGTCGCCGCTGCGCTGGCGCCTGCGCACCGCGTTTGTGGCCGCCACCCGCGGCCACTTTGCCGGCGCCAGCCTGATGCTTACCGGAAACCACGGCACCAATGCCGCGCTTTTCAACGTCCGCACCTACGACGTCAGCCAGCCGATGCCGCAGCTGATCGACGCCCTCAACGCGTTTCAACCGCAGGTGCTCACCGGGTACGCGGCCGTGCTCAAAGAACTGGCCGAAGCCCAGCGGAGCGGCACGTTGCGCATCCGGCCGATCCAGATCGGCAATGGCGGCGAGCCGCTGCCACCGGAGACGAAATCATTCTTGCAGAGCGTCTTCAAGGCACCCGTCCTGAATGCGTACGCCTCCAGCGAGCACCTTTACATGGGAATGACCTACCCGGACCGGGAGGACATGTACCTCATGGAGGACGAATTGATTTTCGAGCTCCAGCCGGACCACACCTGCGTCACCAACCTCTTCAATCACACCCTGCCGCTCATCCGGTACCGCATGGACGACGTGCTCGTTCCGGCAACCGGCGCCGGCAGCCCGTTCCCGTACCAGCGGGTCCGCGAGGTAGTCGGACGCACCGAGGACGCTCTGGTTTTCACCAACCGCCGGGGGCAACCCGATTTCATCCACCCGATTGTCCTTGTCGAACTCGCCGTGCCCGGTCTCGACGCCTGGCAGGTGGTTGTGGAGGGAGACGCGTCATTCCGGTTCCGCGCCCGTCTCGATCCCGGTCTCCCGCCGCCCGAACGTGACCTCTGCCGGCACCAGCTCCACACACGCCTCGCCGCCCTGCTCGAGGAAAAAGAGATGAGCCATGTCCGCTTCCGCATCGAGGAAGTGGACACCCTTGCCATCGATCCGCACACCGGAAAATTCCGGCTGGTCCTCCACGAAAAATCCCGTTCCGCCACCAACCGCCCCTGCCGCCCGGAAGAAAGCCTCGGAACCGACATCCCCCCGAAGGCGACCCCAAGCACGGCTCCCGACGGGCCGTGACGCCAATCCTCGGGAATCGGCAGCCCGGTTTATGCTGGCAGCGCCGGCCAGATGCCCTAATATCGCGGCGGAAATATTCCGGAGTCCCGTGCCGCCGAGTGGCGCGAACAATCAGGAGTTCGTCAAACCAGCACCGCCCGGCGCCCAAAGCCACCCCCGCTCCATCATGCTTTTGCCATTCCGCCGCGACGCCCTCTCTCTGCTTGTTGTGCTGGCGTCGTCAGGAATGCCGGTCCGGGACACGGCCATGGCGGCCACGTCGGATACCCCCGACCTTTCCAGACTGCCGCCCGCCACCCCGGAACCGATGGTGAAAAGCGGCCACTGGTCGCTCCAGCCGGTTCGCGACACCCCGGAGGCCGGGACCACCTCAAAGGCCATCGATGCCTTTATCACCACCCGCCTCGCCGCCGAAGCTCTGGCGCTTTCACCCGAGGCCGACCGCCCCACCCTCATCCGGCGCCTCACGTTCGATCTGACCGGCCTGCCGCCGGCAGCGGAGGAAATCGACGCCTTCGTCCGGGACGCGTCACCCCATGCCTACACCGCGCTGGTCGACCGCCTGCTGGCCTCCCCTCATTACGGCGAGCGTTGGGGCCGGCACTGGCTCGACGTCGCCCGTTATACCGAAAGCCAGGGGTTCGAGTATGACCGGCTGCGCCCGAATGCCTGGCACTACCGCGACTACGTCATCAACAGCTTCAACCAGGACAAGCCCTATGACCTTTTCATGCGCGAGCAGGTCGCCGGTGATGTCATGGAGCCCGCGACCCGCGAAACCATCGTGGCCACCAGCCTGCTCGTCTGCGGCCCGTGGGACGAGGCGGGCAATGCGCAGGCCAATGCCACGCAGCGGGCCATCACCCGCGAGGACGAGATGGAAGACCTGCTCGCCGTGGTCGGCCAGTCGTTCCTCGGCCTGACCCTCAACTGCGCCCGCTGCCACGACCACAAAAGCGACCCGATCCCCCACGAGGATTATTACCGCCTCAAGGCCGTCTTCGACGGGGTCAAACACGGTGAACGCCCGGTCGCCGGTACCGCGGAAATCCAGGCGCTCCGGGACAGGCGCGCCGCACTCGGAAAAACCATCGCCGAAGCTTCGGCCCGGGCGGCCTCCATCGAAGCACTCGGCGCCCGGCAGGCGGCTGCCACCGGGGTCCCGACCCCGGCTCCGCCCCCGGGACCGTCGCCCCTGCTGCGCTGGGACTTTGCCGCCGGCACCGGCACGGTGCCTCCCGGCGATCTCCATGGCGGAGCGGTCATCGCGGACGACCGCCTCCGGCTGCCCGCGGAAGGCGCGTTCTTTCAATCGTCGCCACTGCCCGTCGCCATCCGCGAAAAGACGCTCGAAGCCTGGGTCTCGCTGGACACCCTCGACCAGGGCGGCGGCGCGGCCATTTCCATCCAGAATGCCGATGGGAAACAATTCGATGCCATCGTCTTTGCCGAGCGCCAGCCGCGGAAATGGATGGCCGGCAGCGACGGCTTCGCCCGCACAACCGACCTCGACATCCCCGAGGAATCGGAGCCGGCCGGCACCCTGATTCACCTGGCCGCCGTCTACCGCGGCGACAACTCCATCGCCCTCTACCGCAACGGCCAGCCGCTCGGCCAGCCGTACACCCCGAACGCCCCGCTCCAGGCATTCGCCGCAGGTGAAGCCCGCATCCTGCTCGGACAGCGCCACACCGGCGGCGGGCGCGCCTGGCTGACCGGCGAAATCAGGCAGGCGTCGCTTTACGACCGCGCCCTCGACGACACCGAGATCGCCGCATCGTTTCGATCAGGCGGTCACTCCCTTCCGCTCGAAACCATCCTCGCCCACCTCACCGCCGACCAGCGCGCCCAACGCGACGCCGCCCGGGCTGCGGCCTCCGGGGCCCGCACCGAGCTCGACGCCCTCGGCCCCGCCGACAGGGTTCCCGTTTCCTACGCCGGCACTCGCTTTCAACCGCCACCCACCCGGCGCCTCATCCGCGGCGAAGTCACTTCTCCCGGCGCCGTGGTCACCCCGGGCGCCCTCAGCGCCCTCGGCACCCCGGCATCAGATTTCGGACTGCCCGCCGACGCTCCCGAAAGCCAGCGGCGCCTCAAGTTCGCCGACTGGCTGGCCGACCCGCGCCACCCGCTGCCAGCCCGCGTCATGGCCAACCGCGTCTGGCACCTCCATTTCGGCCAGGGCCTTGTCGCCACCCCCAATGATTTCGGCGTCAGCGGCGCGCGCCCCACCCATCCCGAACTGCTCGACTGGCTGGCCGCCCGATTTGTCCACAGCGGCTGGAGCGTGAAATCGCTGCACCGTCTCATCGTCCATTCCGCCGCCTACCGCCAGTCGTCGGACTTCCACAAAAAGGCGGCTGCCGTCGACGCCGATAACACGCTCCTCTGGCGCTACACGCCCCGGCGGCTCGAGGCCGAAGCGGTGCGCGATGCCATGCTCGCCGTCAGCGGCCAGCTCAACCGCACCCCGGGCGGCCCGAGCTTCCAGCCGTTCGACGCCCTCCCGTTTCCCGCCAATGCCTATGCCATCGCCGACAAAACCGGCCCCGAATTCAACCGCCGCACGGTCTACCGCATGAACGTCAACAGCGGCAAAGACCCCCTGCTCGAGTCCTTCGACTGCCCGGATCCGTCCGTCAAAACACCGCGCCGCAGCGTGACCACCACCCCGCTCCAGGCCCTCGGACTGATGAACGGGTCCTTCGTCCAACGCCAGGCTCGGCACCTCGCCGATCGCGCCGCCATGGCCGCTCCCGACGATCTGCCCGGCGCCGTGCGCACCGCCTGGAAACTCGCCCTCGGCCGCCCGCCCACTCCCGCCGAAGAAACACGCGCCACCACCGCGGCCCGCGACCGCGGATTGACCAGCGTCTGCTGGGCGCTGCTCAACGCCACCGAATTCGTGTATGTCCGCTGACCACAACCCCATCGCCGATCCCCCACCCCCGTTCTCCCGCCGCCACTTCCTGTGGCAGTCGGGCGGCGGCCTCGGCGCGCTCGCCCTGGCCTGGATCCTCGACCAGGACCGGGCTCGCGCCGCCGGACGACCCGGCTCCTCGGCGCGCCAGCCGCATTTCCTCCCGAAAGCCAAACGCGTCGTCCAGGTCTTCTGCGCCGGCGGCGTGAGTCACCTCGAAACTTTCGACTTCAAACCGGAGCTGGAACGCCGGCATGGCCAGTCGCTCGAGGGACGCGGCGAAAACCTCGGGTTCTTCG
This sequence comes from Verrucomicrobiales bacterium, assembly GCA_023253495.1. GTDB lineage: Bacteria > Verrucomicrobiota > Verrucomicrobiia > Verrucomicrobiales > V1-33 > CAJBME01. Next base: position 1,035 of record JALRGF010000151.1, on the reverse strand, counting down.
GACAGCCCGGGCGCCTGATGAAAAGCGTCTACGAGTTCCGCCAGCACGGACGCTCCGGGGCCTGGGTGAGCAGCCTGCTGCCGCACATCGCTTCCTGCGCCGACGACCTCTGCTTCGTCAAATCAATGGTCGCCAAAAGCAACAACCACACGCCCGCGACTTTCCAGATGAACAGTGGGTTCACGCTCAATGGTTTCCCCTCCATGGGAGCGTGGCTCAGCTACGGGCTCGGCACCGAGAACGAAAATCTCCCGGCCTTCGTGGTCCTGCCCGACCCGCGCGGACTGCCGGCCGGCGGATCGATCAACTGGACCTCCGGCTTCCTCCCGGCCAGCCACCAGGGCGTGCCCTTCCGCACCCAGACGGACGAACCAATCGCCGACCTGCACACACCCGCGGGCATCTCCCCCGGCGCCCGCGCCGCGGACATGGACCTGCTCGCCGCCATGAACCGTGACTTCGCCACCCGCCACGCCGGCGACAACGCCTTCGCCGCCCGCCTCCGGTCGTACGAACTCGCCGCCCGCATGCAGTCCAGCATCCCGGATGCCGCCGACCTCGACGCCGAACCGGATTACATCAAATCCCTCTACGGCATCGACAACCCCGCCACCCGGGGATTCTCCCGGAACTGCCTCATGGCCCGTCGCCTGCTCGAACGCGGCGTGCGCTTCGTCCAGATCCTCAACGGCGGCGCCTTCGGCAGCCCGCGCATCAACTGGGACGGCCACGAGGGCATCAAAGAAAACCACGACACCCAGGCCGCCACCACCAACATCCTCTCCTCCACATCAAAGAGAAGCAGCGACCACAAGCGCTGGTGAGATTGTTTTGCTCCTTTTATATTATTTTATACTATTTTGACGCCTAATAATTCTTAATTTTTCAATTACATCACTGTGCACCATCCACGGGCCAGTTGATATCTTGGCCCGCAGACACAACCACGGGCCACCACCGCCAAGCAATGTTGGTTGCTGAAACACCTCAGATGCAGTTGCAGGTAGGTCTGCTAGCTGGCATGCAAAGTATTCA
>JALRGF010000742.1 GCA_023253495.1 Verrucomicrobiales bacterium | reverse complement strand
TGCGATGAAACGGCACCTCATCCCCCCACGCCGCCGGCCGCATCGCGCAGACCAGCATCATCGCCAAGCAGGCCCCCCACACCGGATGAATCCCTCGGATTACACGCCGCAGGCGGACACAGAACAGGAACTCGGCGCGGGTCGATATCATGGCAGCAGCCTCAGCAGAGGAACCGCGGGGCGCCGCAGTCACCTGTCGCATACTCGCACGCTCGAAAACGCCCTGCAAGCGCCCAGTGGCATCGCCTGGCCGCTTCCAAATGGCGCGTTGGCTGGCTGGGGGACGATGGCTGCCGGGGCCGGCACGGATTTACAGAGTGACTTCCCGCGGGCCGGCGCCGGCAAGGGGTGCGAGGGTCATGTGAGGGTGTCGATGGGGTCGGATGGAATGGGACTGGCGGCTACTCCTTCAACATTCCGAGGTTTGCTTCGGCGAACGCCTGGCCCATCTGAGCGAATATTTTGGCGCTGCCGAAGTAGTGGTAGCCGCCATTGGAGGCGCCTTTGAGCGCTTCCCGGTCCTTTGGCGACAGGACTTCTTCCAGGGCGAGATCGAGTTTTTTCTGATCGACCTCGGTGATGCCTTCAATCCAGGCATCGAGGGCCGCATAGCGGTTCGGAGAGTCGGGGGCGTACTGGTCATTGGCGTAGAGCGCGAGGACGTTCCTGCCTTGTTTCAGATGTTTGGCCTGTTCTTCCTCGAGGACGATGGATCGGTATTGCGGTTTGTCCTGCCACCAGACGTACGTGTGGATTTTCTGTCCATTCAGATACACGTGGAATCCCTGCCGCGCGAGAACTGCGAGTCGGTAGGATTCGTAATCGAGGTGATCCACTTCAAAAGAGGTGCGCATCAGAAGGAACTCGCCGTTGCCCCATGTCGAGGGGTACTTCTCCAGGGTGATGCCACTGTGTTTCCAGACGCCTTTGCCGATGGGTGCTGGGCCGGCAGTCCATTGGCGGTCATCGAAGTCGGATGCGAACCAGTTTTCCATGGCGGTGGGCAGTGTGATGTCGCGGAAGCGCCTGTCGGTGTATTCCGTGATTTTGTCCTTCGCTGCGGTGGCATCGATGGCGAGGTAGCGCCACTTTTGTCCGGCGGGCGATGGCTTGCCGATGGGCTGCCAGTATCTGTCCCACTTCCGTTCGGTATCGATGCTGCCATCGGGTTTCAAGGTGCGCGCGGTGCCGATGATTTCGTTGTATTCACCTTGCTTGGGCTCCGCGGCTTCGATGACGCGATCCCAGAATGGCGCGGTGGCCACGGCGACCACATTTCCTTTGAACTCAGGCATGGCGGCGGGGGCGGCCATGGCTTTGCGGAACGACTCATTTTCCGTATCGCCGCCCACTCCCAATACACCGATGACGAATGGCATCCGGGGCGCTGAGAGGTCCTGGCGCACATCGCGGATGAAGTGGGCCAGGAGTCGGGAATACTCTTCATAGTTTCCATTTGGGTAGGTATGACCGTCGACGAGATCGTTGAAACCCTGAAGCCAGACAAAACCGGCCAGTTCGTATCCGTCCTTCGCATCGTAGGCGGGGCAGACACGCTTTGGATCAGCCAGCACCTTCTTCACATGATCCACCATCATCCGGTAAAAAACACCGCAAGCGGCGTCTTTGTCCGCCTGCCACTTTGCCCGTTCCCCGAGTTTCGGGATGCCGTGGGCACCCTGCGGATGCCTGTCCCACTCATCCTGAATCTCCTTGGGCAGCTTGTAGGGTCCCGCACTGGGCGGACGGAATTCGGTGTTGAGCGACCTGCCGCCCCATGCGGTCTTTATGATCAGGATGGGCTCCTGCAGTTCCTTCTCCATGGTGATGCCGAAGGTGAACTCAGGACCGATCTTCCGGCTGAGCTGGGTCGGGTTGCCGTCCCGGGCGCCAAAACCGGCGGTCAGTTTCCCGACTCCCTCACCGTTGGCGCTGCCATCGTATGGCCCGGTGAGATACGACATCCACACCGTGTCGCAGACACGCGGTGTGCCGTCGGGACGGCGCATTTCCCGGAGCAGGGGAGCGGTGGCCGGGTCTTGGCCGATGTAGTCGAAAGTGCTGATTTCGGCGTGTCCCTCCATGTTCGACTGACCGGCGAGGATGAACACCTTGAGCGGTTTGGCGGAGGAGAGCGGCGAGAGGGCGCACAGCAATGCTGCGGATAGAATTCGTATGGGTGGTGGTTTCACAGGTAATCAGAGGTCGGGAATTTAATCGATCGGCATGGTGCAAAGGGCTTTATCGTGCCGGCAATGCCGGCAAGCAGCCAGGTGACGGGGGTGCCGCTTTTTTTACAGTGTGTCGGCAGATTTGACAATTTGTATCATGAACGGGGCGTTGGGAGATTTATGGGAATTATAAAATAGCACATAAACCCTTAACAGCCAATGTTGCAACCAAGCATACTCGGGGCATTGGCACAAGTATTGCTTAGAATTCTTTCTCCACATCCTCCACCCCAGCCCCTCCATGAAAAAAACCATCCTCTCCTGCCTGGCCTCCCTCCTCACGATCAGCGCCCACGCCTCGATTCTTTCCTGCCCGAGTCCGAATTTATTCTACGCCTCCGGGACCTATTCGTCAGCGGACTTCTATCTTCAGACTCGCACCGGTCTTTTTTACCAGTCGTCTTACACGGACATATCCTACGGCGGAGAAGGGTCGCCTGATAGGTATCTGGAGTTATTTTTCCTCGAATTTAATCCGATGCCTCCCCCGCATTTTGATTCTTATTCCTATGACATCTGGGGTCGTTTGGGCGATTGGGGACCGGGATTTGAGCCGGGTATTCCGTCCACCTTTCATTATACAGAAAACGCTTCGGGCACTGAGCAGTTCGAAATAGAGGGTGTGAAATATGAATTCTTCACCAGTTTCTCCGTGGATCTCGAAGCGGTGTATAATGGTGAGGAGTGGACCGGCACCGGTACTTGGGAGTATTACACGCTTCCTTTCGAGGATTTGGATTTGTGTTCCCAATACACCCGTCCCGAGCCCGCCCCGGAATCCGCTCCGGGGTATGCCGTGTTGGGCGTGTGGCTCGGCATCGGGCTGGTGGTGAAGCAGAGGCAGCGGCGTCACTCGGGGGGAGTGGATCGGGAGAACCGGAAGAGGTCGATGTCGCCGATGCTGCCGGAGGGGCCTTCCGAGAGCATGACGACGGTCAGTGACTGACGTCCTTTTTCGAGGCGGATGCCGGGGTGCCGGATCGTCTGGAGCACGCTCCAGCCGCCGGTGTCGGGGATGGAGATGGGGCCGGTGACGTCGATGCCATCGGCCTCGATGCGGAAGGTGCCGCCGGTCTTTTGGGAAGCCACGGGGATTTCGAGGTCGTAGGTGCCGGTTTCGGCGACCTCGACGGAATAGACGAGCCATTCGCCGGCGCGGGTCCATCCGATCCCGTGGCCGTTGGAGGCATCGGGGCGGGCTTCGATGTCGACCTGGGTGGCTTCGCGGTAAGGGGCGCCCTGATTGGCTTCGTCGACGTCGTGAAAGGCGATGCCGGCGCCTCCCCGGTCGAAGTGTTCGGCTTCGATGGTTCCGGGGATCGGGTGGGGGGTGGCGGGGAACGGGGTGGCGGGGGATTTTTCGGTCAGGTGCAGGTTGCGGAAGCGGACGACGGCGTGTTCATCGTGATTCTGCAGGCCGAGGAAGCCACGGGTGCGGCGGTTGCTGAGGTGGTCGACGATGTCGTGGTCGTTGTGGCGGATCTGGATCCTGGGGCCGGTGGTTTCGATCCGGACGCGGTTCCATTCGCCGGCGGGTTTCGAGGGGTTGACGGTGGCGGCGGCGACGTCGTAGAGGGCACCGGTGGACCAGACGGCGGGTTCGCGGCCGAGGTCATCGAGGATCTGCATTTCGTGGCCGGTGAAGGCGGGATTGCGGGTGGCCGCCGAGCGCAGGAAGACGCCGCTGTTGCCACGGGTGTTGATGGCGTATTCGAACTCCCAGACGAAGTCCGCGTATTCCTTTCGGCTGCGCAACCAAGAGCCGCTCCTGGCGGGGTCGGTGCTCCAGCCCGCGCCTTGGCGGCCGAGGATGGTGCCGTCCTCCACCGACCATTGGCCGCCGTGCATCGGCACCCAGCCGTCGAGGTCCTTGCCGTTGAAGAGAGGGGTGGCGGTGGCGGTGGTTTCTTCGGCGGCGGTTCCGGTGGTGGCCACAGCGAGGCCGAGCGCAGCCGCGGCGGCCAGGGAAGCTGCAGGTATCTCAAGCAGACCGATGGCGGGCAGGAGGGGGCAGGGGAAATACGGATTCATAAGAAGAGGGTGCCGACGGCGCCAGCGACCGTCAAGACTGCGGCGCCCCCCGTCCGGGATACGGGATCGGCCGGAGGCCGCAGGTGGACGGGTGCCCGGAGCGGAAGGACGGGGCGCCGGCCTGGGCGGCATGGCCGGTAGAGGGCTCCGCTGTTCCGGAGCGGGGGAGGGGGGAAAGAGTTGTGCCGAAGGCGGCGGGTTTTGCCCACCAGAAACAGAGTTTCTGGTCCCGCCGCCTCCGGCGCGCCGCGATCACCGCACACACGGGTCGCTGACAGCTTTTTTATTCATCGCAGGAAAGAGGCCCGGCATTCAAGGAAACAACGCAACAAAGCGGATTTTTTTTTCGGTGATAAGGCTTGCTGTCCGGCGTGGATGCGCTAGGCGCCGGCCGGGTGCGACCACGGGGCGCGGTACGGGCGGCGCAGCCGGGCGTTGGCCTGCTCGTCGCCCACGACGCGGCCGGCGGTGGCGTCCCACTGCAGCGAGCGGTCCAGATCCATCGAGAGGTTGGCGAGGATGCAGGCGATGCTGGAGGTGGCGCCCTGTTCGATGTCGGCGACCGGGCGGCCGCGGGTGACGGTGGCGCGGAGCAGATCCTTCATGTGGCCGCGGACGGCGGGGGCGACGTGTTTTTCGAGGTCTTTTTCGGTGCGGTCTTCGGGGAACTCGTCCAGTTCCATGACCACCTTGCGGGAAACCGGGGAGCCGCCGCCCTGGCCCTGGGGGATGAAGTCGTAGCCGTCCACGCTGCCCTTGAGGGTGCCTTTGTCGCCGTAGATGGTGAAACTCCACGGGTATTGCGGGTCGGGGGCGGCGCCGTACGTCCGGTGGGTCCAGACCACGTTGAATTCCGGATGTTCGAAGGTGGCGACCTGGGTATCCGCGGTGTTGGCCCTGCTGTTTTTCTGGACGAAGATGCCGCCGTTCGAGCTGACGCGGGTGGGGGCGCCGAGGTCGAGCAGCCAGCGCACGGTGTCGTACATGTGCACGCACATGTCGCCGACGATGCCGTTGCCGTATTCCATGAAAGCGCGCCAGCCGCGCGGGTGGACCCATTCATTGAAAAACCGCAGGGGGGCGGGTCCGGTCCAGAGGTCGTAGTCGAGCGAGGCGGGCGGCGCGATGTCCGGCGGATTGCCGTTGGCGCGCATGTGGTAGTAGCAGCAGACCTCGACGTGGCCGATGGTGCCGAGGCGGCCGGCTTTGACGATGTCCTGATGGGCCTCGATGAGGTGCGGGGTGCTGCGGCGCTGGGTGCCGATCTGAACGACGCGGCCGAGCTGGCGGGCGGTGGCGAGCATGGCCTGACTTTCGGCGACGTCGACGCTGGTCGGTTTCTGGCAGTACAGGTCGGCGCCGGCCTTCATGGCCTCGATGGCGTGCAGGGCGTGCCAGTGGTCGGGAGAGGCGATGAGCACGAGGTCGAGGTCCTTTTCCTTGAGCATCTCGCGGAAGTCGCGGTAGGTGCGCGGGGTTTTTTTTGACGCCTGGCGGGTGGCGACGAGGGCGGCGGCGTCAGCGAGCATGACGGAATCGACATCGCAGAGCGAGACCACCTCGACCGGGGCGACCTGCACGAGCCGGAGCAGGTCAATCTTTCCGTACCAGCCGGTGCCGATCAGGCCGACGCGTTTTTTGACGTCGGCGAATTCGGCGGCGTGGGGGAAGCGGGTGGTGGAGACGTAGGCGGACGCTCCGAGGGCGGTGGTGCGGAGAAACGATCGGCGGTTCATGGCGTGGGCGGTCCGGGGGTGGTGGCCGGGCGGGATGCCGCGGCGGATTTTGCTGGATACTGCGTATCACAAAGCGATGTCCGCGTGCCGTCAATGCGGAAAGCGCGGGTGGCGCATCAGCGCATCAGCCTGCGGCGGCGGGACGGCATGCTGCGGCGCGGCATACGGTTATTTGACGGCTTGGCGGATGCCGGTTAAAGAGCGGTTCGCCGAGCGGGGCGAAGGGATGAGCGATTTCCTAACTCACGAGTGTGGCATTGCGTTGGTGCGGCTTCTGCGGCCGCCGGAGTACTATCGCGAAAAATACGGCACGGCGCTCTGGGGGTTTCACAAATTGTTTCTGCTCATGGAGAAGCAGCACAACCGGGGCCAGGACGGTGTCGGTGTCGGGTGTGCCAAGCTGCACATGCCGCTGGGCCAGCCGTACATGTTCCGGGCGCGGGCCGGCGGGGTGGATTCGCTGGGTTCGTTGTTCCGCGGGCAGCTGGCGGAATTCGAGCGTCTGGCGGAGCGCGGGGTGATCCGGCGGGATGATGCCGAGAGTGTGAAGCGGCACTTTGATTTTGGAGGCGAGTGCCTGATGGGCCATCTGCGGTACGGCACCAGCGGCGAGTTCAGCACCGCCTCGCTGCATCCGTATCTGCGCCGCAGCAACTGGCCGACGAAGTCGCTGATGGTCCTGGGCAACTTCAACATGACCAATACCGGCGAGCTCAACCAGATGCTGATTGAGCGCGGCCAGCATCCGGTTTTCGGAACCGACACCCAGACCGTGCTCGAGGAGATCGGGTATCATCTGGACGAGTTGCACACGGACATTTACCGGACCGAGCGTGACCGCGGGGTGCCCGGCGAGCGTATTCCGGCGTTGATCAGCGAGCAGCTGGATGTCGGCGAAGTGATCCGGCGGTCGGCCGAGCACTGGGACGGCGGCTACGCGATTGCCGGCATGGTCGGCAACGGCGACTGCTTCGTGATGCGTGATCCGCACGGGATCCGGCCGTGTTCCTATTTCATCAACGACGAGGTCATTGCCTTTGCCAGCGAGAGGGTGCCGTTGATGACGGTTTTTGATGCGGCGCGCGAGGAGGTGCACGAGCTTGAACCGGGCACGGTGGTTTTTGTCAAGAGCGACGGGCGCATGCATTGCGACCGTTTTGCTGCGCCGGTCGAGCCGCGCCCGTGTTCCTTCGAGAGGATTTATTTTTCGCGCGGCAACGACCCGGACATTTACCAGGACCGCAAGCGCCTCGGGGCCGCGCTGGTGCCGCAGATTGTCGAGACGGTGGGTGACGACTTTGACCACGCGGTTTTTTCCTTCATTCCGAACACGGCGGAAGTCGCCTATCACGGCATGATGGATGAATTGCGGCGGCACCGGCGCCGCCAGGTCCGCAACGAGATCCTCGCGGCCAGCCGCGACGGAACGCTTGACGAGGAGCGCCTCGACAACCTGATCATGCGCAACTGGCCGCGTGGCGAGAAGATCGCGCACAAGGACATCAAGCTGCGCACGTTCATCACTCAGGAAGCGCAGCGGACCACGCTGGCCAGCCACGTCTACGACATCACCTATGGGGAGGTCGGGCCGGATGACGCACTCGTCTGCATCGACGACTCGATTGTGCGCGGCACCACCCTCAAGCAGTCGATCCTCAAGATCCTCGCCCGCACCAACCCGCGCAGCATCCTCATCGCCAGCACCGCGCCGCAGATCCGGTATCCGGATTGTTACGGGATTGACATGGCGGAAATCGGCAAGTTCATCGCGTTTGAGGCAGCCATCACCCTGTTGCGGGAGCGGGGGCTGCAGACGCTGATCGACCAGGTGTATCGCGAGTGCCTCGTCGAGATCCAGAAACCGTCGCCGCAGCAGACGAACCGGGTGAAGGCGATCTATGCGCCGTTCAGTGACGACGACATCAGCCTGAAGATCAGTCAGTTCGTTTACCCCAACGGCCTGGTGCCGGGAGCGGCGCTGGGTGGCGGCGGCGTCTGGCGCGGCGAGGTCCGGGTGATTTTCCAGACCGTCGGCAATCTGCATGGTGCGCTCGGTCCGGATGCCGGCGACTGGTATTTCACCGGCGACTACCCGACCCCCGGGGGCACCGCGATCTGCAACCGGGCCTTCATCCATTTTTACGAAAAGCGGACCGGGCGCCCGTACGATCTGCCCGGGTTGTGAGGGGAGGGCGTCGGGTCGGGCCGGAAAAGAACCGGTGCCGGGAGGAGGCCGGGTCTGTCGGCGGGCGACGCGGTGGATGGGGACGGGGGAGGATCCGGGTCGCGTTATTCCTTCAGCACATGCGCTTCCGGTTTCACGTCCTTGACGAACGTGTTGAAGCCGAAGGCAGTCGGTTTGAATTCGCCGACCGGGGTGACGTCGGCCTGGTCCGGCACGTCCAGGCCGGTGAAGGCGTAGACGGTGTTGACAATGAGGCGGCGCAGGCCTTCGCTTTCGAGGTCGGTGGCGGCGCCCATGGTGGTGGTCATGATGCGGCTGGTCTTGCCGTTTTCATGGGTGAAGTCCCGCACCCAGGCGATGGGCATCATCGGGTTGTTTTTCGGGCCGTCGACCGGCGGGTCGGTTGGTTTCATGCCGGCGACGACCTGGCCGTTGAGGAGGACGGTGGAGTTGGCGGGGAGTTTGGTGATGCCGTAGACGTCGGACGGGCCGAAGACGTCGGTGACGCCGCGGAGCAGCGGGTGATTTTCGGCACCGGGGGCGATCACGCCGCGGGTCGCTTCCGAGCCGTGGTCGCCGTGGTGGCTGATCCACGTTTCGCCGAGGACGTGGCGCCCGAAGCCGCCGTCCCAGGGGGCCGGTGCCTGCCAGTCGTATTTTTTATAGGGCGAGTCGTTGTCCTTGATGTTGAAAGCGTGGGTCGAGGTGCGCAGCCCGATGACCGGTTTGCCAGACTCGAAATATTCCACGAAGTGTTTCAGGTCATCGGCCGGCGGATTGCGGAACCGCCAGAGCATGATCACGCAATCGGCATCCTTGAGGCGGTCGAGGCCGGGCAGGTTCGACTGGTTGTTGGGGTCGATGACACCGGTTTTCGGGTCGATGGGAAAAACGACGGTGGCCTTGAACCCGTGGCGCTGGGACAACACCTTGCCGAGCATGGGCAGTCCTTCCTCGGAGCGGTATTCCTCGTCGCCGGCGAGCAGGACGACATGTTTTCCTTTCCCCGGACCGTCCTTGGGAGCGTATTCGATCTGGGCGAGAGCGGCGAACGGAACGCCGAAAACGGCGACGGAGGCCAACGACAGCAGGCGGGGTAAGTGCATAGCGAGGCTGACTATGGCGCGGGCAAGAGCCTCTGCCAAGCACAAGCCGACGCTCAGTCCACTCCCGGCATGAGACGGCGGATGAGCGGGGAGAGGACGAGCAGGACCAGCCCGCCTCCGCCGGCGATCAGGGCGACCTGCAGGAACTGGGCGGGCATGTGCACGGCATTTTCGCTGCTCATCCCGCTGGTGAGCAGGCCGGCCAGCAGGTTGCCAAGCGCGGTGGCGAGAAACCAGATGCCCATCGTCTGGCTGGCGAGCCGGGACGGGGCGAGTTTGGTCACGGCGCTCAGGCCGACCGGGCTGAGGAACAATTCACCGATGGTGTGTAGGAGGTAGGTGGTGACGAGCCAGAGCGCGGAGACGCGGCCGTGGGCGAGCGTCAGGCGGGCGGCGAAGTGCATGACGAGAAAGCCGGCGGCGAGCAGGATCAGGCCGGCGGCGAATTTGGCGGCCAGCGATGGCAGGGACCCGCGGCGGGCGAGGCCGAGCCAGAGGGCGGAGACGGGCAGGGCGAGGACGAGGATGAGCAGGGCGTTGATCGACTGGAACCAGCCGGCCGGGACCTCCCATCCGAAGAGCTCGCGCCGGGTATGGCGGTCGGCAAAGAGGTTCATGACGGATCCGACCTGCTCGAAGCCCGACCAGAAGAGGGCGGAGGCGAAGAAAAGGACGACGACGACGACCAGGCGTTTTTTTTCCACCGGTGAGAGCCGGGCGAACAGGAAGGCCCATCCGAACCAGAGAGCTGCCACCCCGACGATGGCCACGGTGGCCGACCGCGCGAGGGCCACCGGATCAATGGTCAGGCGGCCGGCCAGGGCGAGGGTGCAGACGACGCCGAGTGCGGCCAGCCCGGCCCCGACCAGCGACCAGTCGCGCCCCGGGGTGAGGCTGGGGGCGGGCGGGTGCCGGCCGGCGTCGCCGAGGTGGTGGCGGGTCAGGATGTACTGGATCAGCCCGAGCACCATGCCCACGCCGGCGGCGGCAAAACCGTAATGCCAGCTGAGGCGTTCGCCGAGCAGGCCGCAGACGATCGGACCGATGAAAGCCCCCAGGTTGACCCCCATGTAGAATAGCGTGAACCCGGCGTCACGGCGCGCGCCGCCTTCGGGATACAGGGTGCCGACCAGCGCGCTGGCATTGGGTTTGAGCAGGGAGGTGCCGAGCACGACAAGGAGCAGACCGGCGAAGAATGCCCGGGTGTCGGGAATGGCCAGCGTGAAATGGCCTGACGCAATGATGATCCCGCCGATCAGCACCGCCCGCTGCGGGCCGATCAGGCGGTCGGAAATCCAGCCGCCCGGCAGGGCGACGAGGTATACGGCACAGGTGTACAGCCCGTAGATGGCCCCGGCGGTCGCTTCATCCAACCCCAACCCCCCGCGGGCCAGCTCCGCCGTCATGTACAGAATGAGCAGCGCCCGCATGCCGTAATAGCTCATCCGCTCCCACATCTCGGTGAAATAGAGCGTGTAAATGCCGCGCGGATGCGGGGTGGCCAGGGGATGAACGGACGCGGCGGACATGGTCAGGAGAATGAAACGGGCCTCCGGACACGCACGCCAGCGCGCGTCCATCCGGTCGCCCCCGGCCCTAATCGAAAACGGCCGGATTGTCCACCGTGCGGACCCTCACGGCCCGGCGCGGGCGCCACGGGGGATGCCGATCGGGCGCATGAGGCGGGTGCCGCTGGTTTGGATTGACAGCGAGCTCCACGCGGCCGGTCCCGGATCCGAATGAAGGGAATCCGGCTGACAGCGCGGCCCCCCCGATTGATGCATCCGGCGCTTGCCACCCTTGCCCATGTCCTGCAAAGAACAGGGTCCGGTTTCCCTGCCGGAATAAGCGCATGAACACATTTTCCATTCTGGCCAATCTCGTGACCATCCTGGGTTGCCTCGGCGTTTTCCTGTTTGGCATGAAGGTCCTCAGCGAGGGCATCCAGAAAGCCGCGGGCGAACGCATGCGCCAATTCATGGCCACCTGCACCCGGAACCGCTTTTCCGGCCTCTTCACCGGCCTCTTCACCACCTGCCTGCTGCAATCCTCCTCGGCCACCACGGTCATCGTCGTCGGATTCGTCAACGCCGGCCTGCTCACCCTGCTCGAGTCCATCGGTGTCATCATGGGTGCCAACCTCGGTACCACCATCACCGCCTGGATCATCGCCAGCGTCGGAAAATTCAACGTTGCCAGCATCGCCATCCCCCTTGTCGGCTTCGGCATTCCTCTCATTTTCACCAAAAGCGGCCGCTCCAAGGCGATCGGTGAGGTTCTCATCGGCTTCGGCCTGCTCTTCCTCGGGCTCGGCCTGCTCAAGGATTCGGTGCCCGATCTGCGCGCCATGCTCAAGAGCGACTCTCCTGACGACGTCGCCATCGCCAATGCCATCACTGATCTGGTCAAAAACTTGAGTGGCAAAGGGTACCTCTCACTCCTGCTGTTCCTCGTCTTCGGCATCGTGCTCACGCTCGTTGTGCAGTCGTCATCCGCCGCCATGGCTATTACCGTGACCTTCGCCATGAACGGATGGATCGGCTTTGAGGAATCCGCCGCCATCGTCCTCGGCGAAAACATCGGCACCACCGTCACCGC
>JALRGF010000741.1 GCA_023253495.1 Verrucomicrobiales bacterium | reverse complement strand
GTGCGGCCCCGGCTCCCGGACATGAAGACAGCGGTGCCGGGCACGCGCAGCGGCCCCCGGCCGAGGGCCAGGCTGGCCAGAAAATCCTCCTGCGAGAGTGAGCTCGCCTCCTGCTCCCGCAGGATCAGCTCCCGCCCTTTGCGCCAGGTTGTCATCACGGTGAAAATGACCGTGCCCACCACCAGCGGAAACCAGCCGCCATACGGAATCTTGCTGATGTTGGCCCCGAAAAAGGCTCCCTCCACCGCCAGCGCCAGCAGCACCAGCGGCAGCGCCCGCGCCCGGCTCCAGCCCCACTGGCCGCGCGCCGCAAAATACAGCAGCCCGGTCGTCACCATCATCGTCATCGTCACCGCAATCCCGTAAGCCGCGGCCAGGGCCTTCGAGTCCTTGAAGCCAAGCACCAGCCCGATGCAGGCCAGCATCAGGGTCCAGTTCACCACCGGTACGTAAATCTGCCCGCGCGTATGCGCGGAGGTATGCCGGATGCTCACCCGCGGCAGACACCCGAGCTGGTTCGCCTGCAGCGTGAGCGAATACACCCCGCTGATCAGCGCCTGCGACGCAATGACCGCCGATACCGTGGCCAGCCCGACCAGCGGCAGCCGCGCCCAGTCCGGCGCCATCATGAAAAACGGGCTGAATTCAGGATCGTACGGCGCCGTGGGATGCGACAACAGCCACGCCGCCTGCCCGAAATAGTTGAGCAGCAGCGCCGGCAGCACCATCCAGAACCAAGCCAGCCGGATCGGCCGCACCCCGAAATGGCCGAGATCGGCATACACCGACTCCGCCCCGGTCACCACCAGCACCACCGAGCCCAGCACCAGATACCCGTGCCAGCCGGAATCGAGGAAGAACGCCAGCGCACAATGCGGGCTGAGCGCCTGCAGCACCTGCGGCTGCCGCACAATCTGAGCCAGCCCCAGCGCCGCCAAGGAGGAAAACCACAGCACCATGACCGGTCCGAACACGCGTCCGACTTTCTCCGTGCCCAGCCGCTGCATGGCAAACAACGCGGCCAGAATGCCCACCGTGATGGCGATGACCGTGCGCTGGTCAAGCCCGGTCGCGGTTTTCAGCCCCTCAACCGCGCTCAATACGGAAATCGCCGGCGTGATCATGCCGTCGCCATACAACAACGCCCCGCCGAACATGCCGGCCAGCAGCAGACCGGGCACCACCGCCGGACGCGCCCGCCCGATCGCCAGCGAGAGCAACGCCAGCACCCCGCCCTCGCCATTGCGGTCGGCCCGCAGCACAAACACGATGTACTTCACCGCCACCACCAGCACCAGCGACCAGAAAATCAGCGAGAGCACCCCGAGCACATGGTTCGCCGTCACCGCCACCGCATGGGTGTTGTGCGCCACGTCGAAACAGTCCTTCATCGCGTACAGCGGGCTGGTCCCGATGTCGCCGAAAACCACACCCAGCGCCCCGATCATGAGCGCCCGCAGGCCGGGCCGGCCGTCAGAGGAAGAATGGGACATACAGTCTCGCCGGAAGTCCCCTCCGCGGAGAGGGCGTCTCCAAACGGCGGGGCCTCGTCCTCGGCAATGGGGATGCAGGGAGCATGCGGATGACCGATACCCTATCGCATCCGCCCCCACCGTAAAGCGCCGAAATCCCCGCGCCGGTTCCGTCAGCCGCCCCTCCACCCCTCCTCACGTCCCTCAAGTCCCTCAAGTCCCTCAAGTCCCTCAAGTCCCTCAAGTCCCTCAGGTCCCTCCCACTCGACCCGGTGGCTCAGCA
>JALRGF010000730.1 GCA_023253495.1 Verrucomicrobiales bacterium | reverse complement strand
TGCGCCGTGAAGACCAGCTCCTCACCCGGTTGCCCGGATCCTCCGATATCCTGTTCGGCATCCGCGTCAGCGTTCAGCGACTGGATGCCATGCTGTCCACTCCCGAGGAGGCCGGCCTTCTGGCCGATGCTCTCCGCTCCCTGCCCGACGACGTCGCCGACTATAAAGGGATTTCACCGGCGCGCGATGCGCTGCTGCGGGAGCTGGGGGATGCCACTCTCTGAGGGGGCCCGCTCCGGGCTGCGAACCCCTGTAAGGCGGACGAGCGCCTTTTGAAGCCAACGCTCCCCGGGCCGCGCGGCTGGCACCGGGCGGCGGATCGGCGCTGATTACAATTTGCCTTTCAGCGCGCTGGAGGCGGAGAAGCGCACGCTCTTGGACGCCTTGATCTTGATGGTTTCGCCGGTCTTCGGGTTGCGGCCTTTGCGGGCGGCGCGCTGACTGACCTTGAAGGTGCCGAAGCCGATGATCTGCACGACTTTGTCCTTCTTGATGCCGGCGGAAATGGCGGCAATGACCGCCTCCATGGCATCAGCGGCGGCTTTTTTGGTGGTGTCCTTGCCCAGATTCTTGAGGACGGCTTCTGTCAATTCAGCTTTGTTCATGATGGGATGGTTGGTTGAGGAGGGGAAGAAGGAATGATGGGGCGCGTTTTTAGGGGATCATGGGGAATTGTCAATCCCCCATTTAAGAATTCACATGATCCCCGCGGGTTTTCCGCCACACTGCGCATGATCGTGACCCCGATGATTCCCCCCTCCGAACCACCCGTCTTCCTGCAGCGCCAACCGCGCCTGCCGGCCAGCGTCTTCGTCGCCCCGAGCGCCGACATCATCGGCGATGTCACCGTGGGCGAGGAAGCCAGCATCTGGTACCAGGCCGTCGTGCGCGGCGACATCAACCGCATCGTCATCGGGCCGCGCAGCAATATCCAGGACGGCGCCATCGTCCACCTCGCCGACGACTACCCGGCCCTGATCGGCGAATGGGTCACTGTAGGCCACAAGGCCATTGTCCACGCCTGCACCATCCACGACGAGGTCCTCGTCGGCATGGGGGCCATTATCCTCGATGGAGCGGAAATCGGCGCCCGGTCGATCATCGGCGCCGGCGCGGTCGTCACCGGCGGCACCCGCATCCCTCCCGGTTCACTCGTTGTCGGCACCCCCGCCCGCGTCCGCCGCACCCTCTCGCTGGACGAACAGGCCGCTGTCCGGACCTGGGCCGCGAAATACGTCGCGGTTTCCCGCCATTACCTTGCCCTCGGCCACGGGCGCCGGTAAACTTCCCGTCTCCCCCGTCCCATGTCCCAGCCCGTCGTCCAGGTCGAAGTCAAAGCGGTCATCCCCGCGAGCGGTGGCTGCGCCATTTTCCTCGGCAACGAGGAAAAGGTCTTTGTCATCTACATCGACCAGATGGTCGGCATGGCCGTCATGATGGCCATGCACGGCGTGCCCAAAGAACGCCCGCTCACCCACGACCTGATCGTCAGCATCCTCGCCGCCTACGAAGCGCGCCTCGAACGCGTCATCATCAACGATTTCAACGACAACATCTTCTTCGCCCGCCTGATCCTCGTCGCCGACAACGAACTCCACCAGCGCAAGATCATGGAAATCGACGCCCGGCCGAGCGACTGCCTCGCCCTCGCCCTGTGCGTCAAGGCGCCGCTCTACGTCAGCCGCAAGGTCTGGGAGCACGTCGCCGACGAATCGACGCTGCTCGAGGCCATGCAGGAACACAGCCGGCACCGCGACCAGGAACCGGACGAGGACGAGCCGGGCCTTGAGACCTGAATTTTTTTCTTCCCTCCGGCCGGGGATCGCCCTCATGCTGCGCGACAGCCATGGCCGACAACACCAGCCGCTGGGACCGGGTCAATGCCAAACCCCCGGAAAAACCCGCCTTCTCCGCGCGGCAGTCCATCCATTCCCTCCAGGAACCCGCCGCCGAACCCCACCAGCGCCGAACCCGGCGCCACTCGCGCGGCCGCTCCGGAAATTCCTGGTTCTTCGCCGGCGTGGTCGTGCTCGCCCTGCTCACCGGGATTCTGGCGTGGCAGCTCTTCGCAAGGTGAGGGAGAGGGACAGGGACTTGAGGGACTTGAGGGACTTGAGGGACTTGAGGGACTTGAGGGACTTGAGGGACTTGAGGGACTTGAGCGACTTGAGCGACTTGAGCGACTTGAGCGACTTGAGGAACCCGGGAGAGGGAAAGGGGGAGACCAGGACCCGCCTGCTTTCCGGCTACCCCCTGAGGGCGC
>JALRGF010000728.1 GCA_023253495.1 Verrucomicrobiales bacterium | reverse complement strand
CAGAATCACCAGCACCACCGCCTCAAAAAGCGTGTGCACGATCGACTCCATCGACGCCTCGATAGGCCGCGTCGAATCCAGCGTCACCTTCACCGCCATGTCCGGAGGAAACCGCTGCTCCATTTCCGCCAGCTGCTGCTTGATGGCCCCGGCAGTCGCCAGCGCATTCGCCCCCGGAGCCAGATAAATCCCCAAAGCCGCCGCCGGCGCCCCGCCAGCCGTCGCACTGCTCTTGTAAATCTGCGCACCCATCTCAATGCGGGCCACATCCTTCACCTTGACCTGCGAGCCGTCAGGATTCGAGCGCACGATGATTTCCTCGAATTCCTCCGGAGCCTGCAGCAACCCGCCCGCCACCACATTGTACTGGAACTCCTGCCCCCGGCGCGCCGGCTCCGCCCCCACCAGCCCGGCCGCCGCCTGCACATTCTGCTCGCGCACCGCGGCGATCACGTCCGCGGGGGTCAGGGCCAGCGAGGCCAGACGGTCCGGATCCACCCACAGCCGCATGGCATAGTCCTGCACCGTGAAATTCCTCACATCCCCCACGCCGCGCACCCGCGCGATGGCATCGATCATGTTGATCGTCGCGTAGTTTGAAAGAAACACCTCGTCGTACGTCCCCTGCGGGGAGACCAGCGCGATCACCATCAGCAGGTCCGGGCTCGACGTCTTCACACTCACTCCCTCGCGCGTGACCGCCTCGGGCAGCCGCGGCAGGGCCAGCGAAGCGCGGTTCTGCACGTTGACCTGATTGAGGTTCGGGCTGGTGCCCAGATCAAAGGTGGCGCTCAGCGACATCGATCCGTCGGCCGCATTGACCGACTTCATGTACAGCATGTTTTCCACCCCGTTGATCTGCGCCTCCAGCGACGTGGCCACCGACGCCTCCACCGCCTCGGCATCAGCCCCGCGGAAGGTCGCGCTCACATTGATCACCGGCGGGCTGACTTCGGGATACTCCGATACCGGCAGCCGGATCAGCGTGAACGCCCCCACAATCACCATCAGGATCGAGAGAACCATCGCCACAATCGGGCGGCGGATGAAGAATTCAGCCATGGGTCGCACAGGGGGTTGGTTCAGCGGGAGGCCGGACCGGCGGACGGCGGCACCGGGAGCGGGGCCGGGGCCGTGGCCCCGGACGGCGGCGCGGACGGCGGTTTCAGACCGCCGGGCACGGTGGCCTCGAGCTCCCGCAGCGAGGTGTCATCAATCACCCCCGGCCGGGCGGTCACCGGTGCGCCATTACGCACTTTCTGCAGCCCTTCGAGAACAACGCTCTCGTCGGCGGTCAGACCGGATTCGACGACCCACAGCGACCCGATCCGGCGGCCCATCACCACCCGACGGAAGGCGGCCCGTCCGTCCGCCCCCACCACAAAAACATTGTGCTGACCCTGCAGCTCCTGCACCGCCCGCTGCGGCAGTAACAGCGCCCCCGGCAACACCCGCGACAGCACCCGGACATGACAGAACTGCCCCGGCCGCAGGATTTTTTCCGGGTTCGGGAATTCCACCCGCACCTTCAGCGTGCCGGTGGTCGCGTTGATCACCCGGTCGACAAACGCCAGGCGCCCGAGGTGCGGGTGCGGCTGCCCATTGGCCAGCACCAGCGCGAAAACCGGCGCGCTTTCCGCCTGCCGGAATTTCTCCGCATTGTTCAGATACGCGACTTCGCTGATCTCGAGGTTCGCCCAGATCGGATCCAGCGGCGAAATCGTCGCCATCACCGTCGGCTGGCCCTTGCCGACCAGCGACCCCACATCCACCTGCTTCGCCCCGATCACCCCGGCCACCGGAGCGGCCACTTCCGTATACCCGAGGTCCAGCTCGGCCGCCCGCACCTGCGCCCGCCCGGTCTCCAGAGCCGCCTCCGCCTGCCGCTGGTTTGCCACCGCCGTGTCCAGCTCCGCCTTGGACACCGCACCCCGCCCGGCCAGCGGACGCAGCCGCTCCACGTCCTGCGTCACCCGCCCCAGGTTCGCCTCCAGCTGACCCAGATTCCCCTTCGCCGCCGCCAGCCGCTGCTCAATCGGCTTCTTGTCGAGCAGGAAAAGCGGATCCCCTTCCTGCACTCCGGTACCCTCGACAAACAGGATTTTTTCCACCGTCGCCTCCACCCGCGCCCGCACCTCAACGTTCGCCACCGCTTCAGTCTGCGCAATCGCCTCCGCCACCATCGGCACATCGTGCTGCAGCGGACGGGATACCTGCACCACCGGCGGACCAGCCGCCGCCGGCGGACCGGGTCTCCGGCAACCGGGAAGCCCCGCCACCCCGAGCAAGGCCAGCAGACAGAAAATCGATCGGAAACAGAATACGTCCATAACGGCAGACCCGGTCTGTATCACGCGACTCCCGCCGCATCAATGACCATCCCCGCCCGAGCCGTCTGACCGCCCTGACCACCCTGGCCGCCCTGCTCGCCCGCCCCGCAGAAGAATAAGCCCGCCCTCCAGCATCATCCACGGTCTCCACGACCCGCCGGCGACAGCAGAAAAAACTCGGAGAACCGGACGCGCAGAGGAGGACGCAACTACCAGGGGAAGGTCAATTCCAGCGGTTCCGGCGGGCGGGTTCGGAACATCCGCATGGTCGAGGCGGAGAACCGGCTGAAAGCGGTGCGCTCCGTATCAGCACCCTCAAAAATCCAGTACAGCTCCCAAGGCCCCTCCAGCCCGTTGTCCGAAAACTCCAGACGGACCTGGAATCCCCGGGGCACCGAGGTGGAAAGGACGGCACCACGTTCTCCATCCTCGGCGCTGTACTCACTGATCGACAAGGGCGACGCCTCGGGCGTGGATTCATCGTCGCCGAGAGTCAGGGTGGTCGATCCGAAGCCCGGCATGATCCCGGCGCCGTCGTCACTCGACTCGATGACCAGAGGAATATCACGGGTCCCCTCGGCAAATGCGTTATCCGTAAGCGGGATATTGACGAAAATCTGAGATTCCCCGGGCTGGAAGGCGACCGACCGACGCGCCTCCCCGCCGAGAGTGACCACGTCTTCCGGCTTTCCCTCGATCCGGAAGGTGACATTCGCCGCGTTGCGGAAGTTCAGTGTCCGCCAGAGCCTTACGGTAACGAATCCCCGGGGCGAAGCTTCATTGGCAGAGAACCGTGGCGAGACGAATCCCACTTCTCCCGTCTCCAGATCATCCAGAATGGTCACCTCCATGCGCACCGGGGGTTCCGTGCTGCCGACAATCGAGAGATCGAAAACCGCGGTTTCCCGGCCTTCATTGATCTCGTCCTGTATCAGGGGAATCTGAACCCAGGCATACCCGTAGGCCGCGGGGACTTCCCGCTCCGGTGTCTCCATGCTGAAATCTTCTCCGGGCGTGGCCGTGCCGCCGGCAAAAGTCGCTCGGACCGTGACCATACCCTCCGCTCCCAAAGGCGCCAACACGTTGAAAATAAGGGGTATGTAAGCGCGGTTCTCAGGCACCTCAAGTTTCGGATAGTCCAGCGCCAAAGACATCACAGGCGCCGGCCAATCAACCGGCGGGTCCGTCGGTGGATCCTCACGATCCTGCCCGAAACAGATCGGAACACTCTGAGAAAACAGCAGAACGAGGAGAAGAAAGGGGACCGCGGCGCAATGAGAGCCGCTGGGTACATGATGTCGTTTCATCGAAACTCCGGTGATGAGTGGAACCATCCCCCAGCAGGGCGCCCTCAGTGGCGACAGCGGATGGTCAGCAAAACAAATATCAAGTCATTAACGCCCGACGCCGGCTTTCGGATACTTTTTTTCAGCCGACCCAACGTCGAACGGGAAAACCCGATGGCCGCGCCGCCGGAGTGCCAGCCGGACCCGTCCGAATATCGCATCCGGCCCGACTCACAGGGTACTGCTCACATGGTACCTGTCCCGGAAACAAACACCTGCCCCAAAAAATCGCGATATGATAAAAAGCACAATTACTGTACTCTTCTGACGTTCGGACGAGCCCCTTGATTTGCCGGTGAGCGGACACATGCGGGTGTGCTATGATGCGAATTTTACCATGTGCTCTTTCTCTCTGATCCATCGTCTTTCGGTAGCTCTCGCGCTTGTGATGGGGCCGGCACTCCCGCTCGGCGGCCGGCTGCTTGCCCAGGCCCCGGGCGCCCTCGACCTGCCCCGGGAAGCCCTCACGGTGGCGGAGAGGCCTGCTTTCATGATGCTCCCGGCGCCGGAAAAACGGAGCACCCCGCAGCCGTGGGTGCTGTATGCCCCCACGCTGCCGGCCTACCCCGATGAAGCCGAGCGCTGGATGCATGAACAGTTTCTGGACGCCGGCATCGCGGTGGCCGGAGTCGACATCGGGGAGGCCTACGGCGCCCCGGAGCGCACGCACCGGGCGTTTGCCGCTCTGCACGACGAACTGGTTTCGAAACATGGATTTGCCGCCAGGCCGTGCCTGCTCGGTCGCAGCCGCGGCGGTCTCTGGGTCTCAAGCTGGGCGCTGGCCCACCCTGAAAAAGTCGCCGGCCTGGCCGGCATTTACCCGGTCTTCGACCTGCGCAGCTATCCGAATCTTGAAACCGCCGCTCCTGCCTATGGCCTGTCCCCGGCCGAACTCGAAGCGCGGCTTCCCGAACTCAACCCGGTGGCCCGCCTCGCCCGCCTCGCCCGCGCCCGACTCCCTGTCCTGCTCATTTCCGGAGATCAGGACACGGTGGTGCCGCTGGAGGCGAATGGCGCCGAACTCGTCCGCCACTACGAAGCGGAAGAAGTTCGTGACCTCGTCACCCTGATCATCCTCAAGGGTCAGGGGCATTCGTTCTACGAGGGGTTCTTCAAATCCCGGGAACTGGTCGATTTCACGATCGCCCGCGCCCGCGCCGGAGCCGCCCGGGATTGATCCGCTGGCGCGCGGCGCCATTCAGCCGCCACCGGGATCCGAGGCGCCCGGCCCCCGGAGCCCGGCGCCGTGCCCGTTTCCGGGAGTCCGCTTCCCGGAGTTGCCAGGAGCCACGCGCCGCTGGAAACCGGCGATTTTCCGGGCATGGTACACGTGCGGCTTGTCGCCGCTGACCCATGACCACCACCATTCCGACCGCCCACACCGATCCGATCAACGCGCGGATCCTTGCTGTTTCCGAGGACCGTCTGCAGGGGTTCCACAGCGAGCCGTTTCAGGAAATCGCCCGCCTCTCGGGCCTCGACCTTGATCTCGTCCTCGAACGCATCCGGGCCATGCTTGAGGCCGGTGTGATCCGGAGGGTCCGCCAGACGCTCAATTCCACCAAGCTGGCCCACGGCGCCCTCGTCGCCTGGAAAGTCGATCCCGACACACTGG
This sequence comes from Verrucomicrobiales bacterium, assembly GCA_023253495.1. Lineage (GTDB taxonomy): Bacteria > Verrucomicrobiota > Verrucomicrobiia > Verrucomicrobiales > V1-33 > CAJBME01. Next base: position 2,371 of record JALRGF010000728.1, on the reverse strand, counting down.
ACGCCACCTTCGATTACATGTTCCGCGAGGATCCGTTCAGCGGGCATGTCGTCACGCGCTCCACCGACCGCGAAGTCAGCGGCTCGGATTACAAGCTCTGGACCACCCTCAAGGTCCCCCTCGGCGAATCGCTCGACCACCACGCCGAAACCCTCAAACGCCTCACCGGCGCCCATGACTACCTCCTCCTGCCCGCCAAGGGCATCTTCGCGCTCGGCGTCGGCCACGTCCGCCGCAAGGTGATCGAGCCCGGCGACCGCGCCGACGAGCCGGCCCGCATGATCCACACCGACGCCGTCGATCTCTCACCGCGCGAATGGGAAGTCGTCCTCGCCCTCAAGGAGGAACTCGCGCCGGAGGAAATCCGCCGCGACGTCTGGTCGGCCCGCGCTGCCGAGGCCGGCGTCACCCGCGAGGAATTCGAATCGATCGCCCGCGGCCTCCAGGAAAAAAAACTGCTCGGCCGGTTCTCGACGTTCCTCGAACACGTCAAACCCTCGGCCACCGGTGAGCGCGTCACCCGCTTCAACGGTCTTTTCCACTGGGCCGTGCCCCCGGGGCAGGAGGAAAAAGCCGGTGGCGAGGTCGGCCGCCACACCTGCATGACCCACTGCTACTGGCGCGAAGGCGGCCCCCGCTTCGCCAACGTCAATATCATGGGTGTCATCCACGGCCAGGAAAAAGACCGGGTCCTCGCCCACAAGGCGGCCATCGACGCCCACCTCGCTGAATCCGGGATTGACGTGCTCTACACCAACGTGTTCTGGGGCGGCCGCAGCGAAATCAAACCGAGCGAAATCTCCCCCAAAGTCTACCGCGCCTGGCACGCCGCCCACGCCGCCCCCTGAACCGGCGCCGGCCCTGACGCGCGGCGCCAGCCACACCGCCCTCCCATTGCCGCTTCCTCCCAGCGCCCTCCGGCAGCCCGGGCATCCGGCCCGCCCTTTCAGCGCAACGCCCGCTGCAGCTCGCGCTGAAAAGCCACCACATCAGCCTCCGGCGGTTGATAGCCGCGGTCAATGCCGGTCAGCCCGAGCTGACCCATCTGATCGAGATACCACCCGCCCTTCACGCCGTCGCTGAAGGTCACTTTGCCGCTGACCATGGTGCCCGGCAGCGTGACCGCATCCACCGTCACCAGCACCCGCGCCGGACCCGCTCCCGGACCCGGCTCGGTCGGCCCCGCCGCCGCCCCGTCGTCCGCAAAACCACCCTCCGGAAATTCTTCCTCCGTGAACCCGTCATCCGGCTCCACCACGCCCGCCGTGTCCGCCACCGCCTCCGCCTCGTCCGCCTCCCCGGCCGGTGGCTTCAAGGACAGACCGAGGTCCGAGAGCAGAAACCGCGTGTCCATGAACGTCAGCACCACGCCGAGTTCCGTTTTCAGGCGGTCCTGGATTTCATTCAGCGTGGCTCCCGCGGCCACCCACGCGGCCACGGATTCTTTCTGCTCGGACGTCAGTTTCATGAAGCGATGGACATGGGTACGCCGGGATGCCGTGACGTGCAACGACCGTTGCCCGCCAGCAGCCGTTGCCACCGGCTTTTCCCGTCGTTTCCCTCACCGACGCCCAGCCCGCCCGCCGGCACCAGGCACCCCATTCCCCCTGCACCCGGGCGCTTCGGGAATCAGCCGCCGCCGGGTTCCGCCAGCAGAACGGCCGACTGATGCGGCACCGCGGCGCGCCCGTGCTGCGGCGCCTCCCCGCCAACCACCAGCTCCCAGGAGCCGTCCGGCAGGTCAAAGACGCAGTCGGTGTCCGGCGAGCCGTTGACCAGCAGGAGCGCGCGCCGCCAGGTTTCTCCGGCCAACCCCTCCCCGTCATATTCCAGCACAATGGTGTCCCACCACGGATGATGGTGCACCCGGCAGCGCCTCGCCACCTCCGCCGCCGTCCGCAACCGGAACACCGGATGCGCCCGCCGCAACGCCACCAGCGCCCGCACCTGCGCATTCAACCCGCCGAACTCGGCCTTCCGCCGCCAGTCGATCCGGTTCACCGCGTCCGGCGATCGATAACTATTAGGGTCGCCGCCCTTGGTCCGGAAAAATTCGTCGCCCCCATGCAGGAACGGCACCCCCTGCGCCAACAACAGCAGCGTGTACCCGAGCCGCGCCATCCGCTCGCGCCCGGCATCGTCCGCCTCCGGCCGCGACACCGCCAGCTTGTCATACAGACACAAATTGTCATGACAGGTCAGATACTGGATCACCTGGCCCGGATCGACCCCCCACCCGGGCTGGCCGAGCAGCCCGGCGGTCACCCCGTCGGTCTCCCAACCGCGCTGGATGAATCCCGGCCCGTCCCCGTCCGGCGACCCCTTGACCGCATTGCGGAATTCATCGTTGAACGCCCCGCACCCGGTCCCC
>JALRGF010000714.1 GCA_023253495.1 Verrucomicrobiales bacterium | reverse complement strand
TCAACTTGACCTTGCCACGTCGTGATTTGGCACAACTGTCTCGGCCCCCGCCTGAACGGGGGCCCGACCATGCCTCACGACGCCATCGCCATTATCGGAATCGGCTGCCGCTTTCCCGGCGGCGCCCATAACGCCGAATCTTTCTGGAAAATCCTCACTGAGGGACGCGATGTCGTCTCCGAGGTGCCGCCGGACCGCTGGAACATCGAACGGTTCTACGACCCGGAACCCGGCATCGCCGGCAAAAGCATCGCCAAACGCGGCGGCTTCATCGACGGCCTCGACCAGTTTGACCCGCAGTTCTTCGGCATCTCACCGCGCGAAGCGCCCTACATCGACCCCCAGCAGCGCCTGCTCCTCGAGACCGCCTGGGAGGCGATTGAGGACGCCGGTATCGTGCTCGATTTTGAAGGCGGCACCGACATCGGCGTCTTCGTCGGCGTCTCCCACAATGACTACCAGAACATCCAGGGCGGCGCCACTGACCGCGCCGGCATCAGCCCGCACTCGCCCACCGGCAGCGCCCACAGCATCGCCGCCAACCGCATCTCGTACTGCCTGAACCTGCGCGGCCCGAGCATGTCGATGGACACCGCCTGCTCGTCCGCCCTTACCGCCGTCCACATCGCCTGCGAACAGATCCGCGCCGGCCGCTGCCGCATGGCCATGGCCGGCGGCGTGACCGTCATGATCACACCCGACGGGTTCATCGGGTTCTCCCAGGCCGGCATGCTCTCACCCGACGGACGCTGCAAGGCATTCGACATCGACGCCAACGGCTTCGTCCGCGGCGAGGGCGCCGGCATGGTCCTGCTCAAACCGCTGGCACAGGCCCGCGCCGATGGCGACCCGATCCACGGCATCATTGTCGGCTCCGCCCTCAACCAGGACGGGCACACCAACGGCATCTCGCTGCCCAGCCCGGAAGCCCAGGCCCAGCTGGTGCGTGACGCCTGTGTCGACGCCGGCATCCAGCCGTCCGAGGTCGGCTTCGTCGAAGCTCACGGCACTGGCACGGCCGTCGGCGACCCGATCGAAGCGACCGCTCTCTCCGAAGCCCTCTGCGCCGACCGCTCCCCGGAGGCACCGCTGCCGATCGGGTCGGTCAAAACCAACGTCGGCCACCTCGAAACCGCCGCCGGCATCGTCGGCCTGGTCAAAGGGCTGCTCGTTCTCAAGCACGGTCAGATCCCGCCGAGCCTGCACTTCACCGCCCCGAACGAAAACATCGACCTCGCCGCGCTCAAGCTGCGCGTGCCGACCCGCCTCGAACCGTTTCCGGAAACCGGCGGCCGCCGTCTCGTCGGTGTCAATTCCTTCGGTTTCGGCGGTGCCAATGCCCACGTCATCCTCGGCGAAGCGCCCGCCCCGGCTCCCGCCCCCGCCCAGGCCGTCGATTCCGATCGCCCATGGCCGATCGTGCTTTCCGCGCGCTCGGAGCCGGCCCTGTCCGCCGCCGCCGGGCGTCTGGCCGACTGGATTGAGCAGCACGAACAGGGCAACGGCCACTCGCCGCTGCTGCCCGACCTGACCTACACCCTCGGGGCGCGCCGCAACCATCATGCGTACCGGCTGACGATGACGGCGACCACGCCGGCGGCCCTCGCCGCGGAGCTGCACGCCTTCGCCGCCGGAACCACCGACGGCTCCCAGGCCCGCACGTCCTTCACCCCGCGCCCGGAACACCCGCCGCGCGTCGGCTTCATCATGAGCGGCCAGGGCCCCCAGTGGTGGGGCATGGGCCGCGAACTGATGCGCCACGAACCGGTCTTCCGCGAGGCCCTCGAACACTGCGCCCGCGCCATGGAACCGTGGGCCCGGTTCTCGCTGCTCGAGGAACTGGCCCGCGACGAGGCCGCCTCCCGCCTCCAGGAAACGGAAATCGCCCAGCCCGCCATCTTCGCCATGCAGGTCGCGCTGGCCACCCTCTGGCAAGCACTCGGCATCAAACCGTCCGCCATCGTCGGCCACAGCGTCGGTGAAATCGCCGCCGCCTGCGTCGCCGGCATCCTCAGCATCGAGGAAGCCGCCCGCATCATCGTCCTTCGCGCCCGCCTCATGCACGAATGCGCCCGCGGCGAAGGCACCATGCTCGCCGTCGGCCTGTCCGAGGAAGACGCCACCTCCCTGCTCGCCCGCCACGACCCCACCGTCAGCATCGCCGCCTTCAACGGCCCGAAATCACTCACCCTCTCCGGCCCCCGTTCCGCCCTCGAAGCCATCGTCGCCGAACTGGAACCGAAAGGCGTCTTCGCCCGCTTCGTTCGCGTCGACCACCCGTTCCACCACGCCCTCATGCAGCCGGCGGCCGACGCCCTGGCCTCGGCGCTCGCCGGCCTCAGCCCGAGCCCGGAATCCGTGCCGTTCTTCAGCACTGTCACCGGCCAACGGTGCCACGGCGCCGACTGCACCGCTGACCACTGGGGCCGCGGCATCCGCCAGCCGGTCCGCTTCGTGCCCGCCGTCCACGCCCTCGCCGACCACGGCATCGAGGTCTGGCTCGAAATCAGCTCGCACCCGGCCCTCTCGCTCTCCATTCAGGAATGCCTGGCCGCCCGCAACCTGAAAGCCCCGGTCACCGCGTCCACCCGCCGCGAACGCGAACACAACGCCTTCCTCGAAGCCGCGCTCGACCTCCACCGCGCCGGCGTCAGCCTCGACTTCTCCGCGTTCACCCGGTCCCGCACCCAGCTCAGCCTGCCCGCCTACCCGTGGGACAAAAGCCGCTGGTGGCACGAATCCGCCGAACTGCGCGAAGGTCGTCTGGCCCCCGGTGGCAAAGGCCTGCTCGACACCCGCCTGCCCCGCGCCGTGCCGGTCTGGCTCACCCGCCTCGACCAGCGGCACATGGCCTTTCTCAAAGACCACAAGGTCGACACCCACGTCATCTTCCCCGCCGCCGCCTTCGTCGAAATGGCCCTCGAAGCCGGCATCCAGCTCTTCGACGGACGTCCGTTCGCCATCGAGGACTTCGAGATCCGCAAACCGCTCATCCTCCCAGAACAAACCAGCGGTCTGGTCCTCGAACTGACCTACGAGCCGGGCGAACGCACATTCACCATCCAGAGCCGCTTCGAACAGGCCGCCTCATGGTCGGTCCACGTCGTCGGTTCGCTCCGCAGTGAGCGCGTCGAATCATCATTCGCCGACTCCGCCTGGACCGCCCCCGGCCCCGACCTCGAGGAGGAAGGCGTCGGCCAGTTCTACGGCTACATGAGCGACCTCGGCCTGCGCTATGGCGAGGAATTCCGCGGCGTGCGCTCACTCTTCGCCGGCGGCGGCCAGTCGGCCGGCTCCGTCGCCCTCACCCCGGCCTCCGCCACCCGCGCCGCCGAATACGCGCTCCACCCGGTCCTGCTCGACGGCGCCCTGCACGTCTTCTCCGCCGGCGCCCGCACCGTGGAAGACCGCCGCGCCAAAATGAAGCTGCCGGTCCGCTTCGCCAAAATCCTCTTCCTCCGGTCGCCCGGCGCCTCAACCCGCGTCAACGCCCGCGTCCTCCACTTCAACGAGGAATTGCTTGAGGGCCGCATCGCCCTCTACGACGACGCCGGCCGCCCGTGCGTGCTCGTCGACGGCTTCCGCGCCGTCAGCCTGACGGCCGCCCGCCGGCCCGGCGCCGCCGGCGGCGGTCGCGACTTGGTATACC
>JALRGF010000593.1 GCA_023253495.1 Verrucomicrobiales bacterium | reverse complement strand
GTGCACGCGGCGGAGAAGGTGCTCTACCAGTATTTCGTTATAAAAACGGAGTTTTACCTGAAGAAGATCAAGGGGAAGTCGCTTATTGAGCGTGCCACCTCGCTGGCACGCCTGCGTGATGCCGAAGCCCACTGCACCCAGGTTGATTACGACGCCCGGCATGGCTTGCGGCTGACGGAATTTCACAGCCCGCTGGCTGACTTGATCAAGCTGTATCCATCGGTGGCGAAGATGGAGGAGGCGATGCTTTCCCGTCTCCTGCAGGTCTCGGTGCAGCGCGAGTTGAGCAGTGTTTCCGGGCTGATGCGCATCACGTTTCTGATTGCCGGCGCCACCCTGCCGCCGCCTCCCGCGCCGACCGCCGGCCCACGCGAGCGGGTCGCACCGAGGAAGGGGCGTCAGGAAAATCCGCCCGCGGCGGAAGAGACGGATGCCGAATCTCTGGACGAACTGCTTCACACGGCCGTGACAACCGCCGCCCCGGACGGGGTCGATCCCGCGCCCGCCGCAGTTCCGGCCATGGAGCCGGCGGTCGCGGGACCGGTTTCGGACGAGCCGGTGAGCGCGGAAGCCATACACGAAGCCGGACTCCCCGACGCCGCGGCACCGGAAGACCAGTCTGCGGCATCCCTCACTCCGGAGGCTGCGCCAACCGCTCCGCTTTCAGCGGTCGCCGCGCCCGGGCCACCCGCCACAGCGGATGACGGCCTGCTCTTTGACGCCCCGGCATCGCCGCGGGTTCCGGCCCGGGCGCTCGCTCCAGCGCGACCCGCCACCAAAAAGAAGGATCCCGAGGCCGAGGAGCTGTTTCTCAGCCTTTGATTTTTTCGGCCCTTGGCCGGCCTGGCGGCAACTGGTTTGTTCTGCCCTCCCCGCTTGCTCATGCCGATCCGCCGGGCACGATGGGGGATGATGTTGAACGACCTGACTTCCGCCCTCCGGAGCGGCCGAGAGCTGACGCCGCCCGAAGTGGACGCCGCCGCCGCCGAGTTGCTGCGCGACGACCCTGCGACCATCGGGACGCGGGCCGATTTTCTGCAGGTCCTCGCCCGCCGCGGAGAAACCGCCGGCGAGCTGACCGGCTTTGTCCGCGCCTTCCTTGCCCATGCGCTGGTGCCGCCGCTTGATCTGCGGGGCCTCGACCGGCCGGCCATCGACGTGTGCGGCACCGGCGGCGACAAGCTCGGACTCTTCAACGTTTCGACGACGGCGATGTTTGTGCTGGCCGGGGCCGGAGTGGCCGTCGTCAAACACGGCAACCGCGGCATCACCTCGCCCAGCGGCAGCGCTGATGTACTCGCCGCCCTCGGCGGAAAAATCGACCTGCCGCCCGAACGTTTTGCCGAAGGCATCCGCCGCACCGGGGTCGCCTTCATGCTCGCCCCGCAGTACCACCCGGCCTTCAAGGCGGTCGCTCCGGTCCGCCAGAAACTCGCCGCCGAGGGCCAACGCACGCTGTTCAACCTGATCGGACCGCTGCTCAACCCGGTCCAGCCGCCGTACCAGATCGCCGGCGTCTTCGACGCCGCCCTCGTGCCCGCCTACGCCACCATCCTCGCCGGCCTCGGACGCACCCGCGCCTGGGCCGTGCACGGCGAAACCGGCGACGGCCGCGGCATGGACGAACTTTCCACCCTCGGTCCGAACCGCGTCATCGAAGCTTCCCAAGGCACCACCCGGCCGGTCGACATCGACCCGCCGCTCCCCCGCCCCGCCTCACTCCATCAGCTCGCCGGCGGCGACGCCGCCACCAATGCCGAAATCCTGGAAAGCGTGCTCCGAGGCGAAACCCAGGGGCCGCGCCGTGACCTCGTTCTGCTCAATGCCGCCGCCGGCCTCGTCGTCACCGGCCTCGCCCCGGACCTTGCCACCGGCCTCCGCCAGGCCGGGGAAACCATCGATTCCGGCCGCGCCCTCGCCGCCCTCAACGCGTGGCGCGCCTTCGCCTGACGCCATCTCCATCCTCCCTCATCCTTCACCCTTCCTCCGCCGCTTCCTTTCCATCCCCTCCGATGCGGCTCCGCCTTCACGACATCGCGCTGCCCCTGCGCCATGCCTTCACCATCGCGCACGGCACCACCACCGTGCAGCGGAACCTGCTGGTCGAACTGGAACAGGACGGTGTCGTCGGCTACGGCGAAGCCGCTCCCAGCCTGGCGTACGGCGCCGTCACCGTGGCCACCATCCGGGAGGCGCTGGAATCGGTGCGGGCGCAGATCGAAAACACCACGCTGACCCATCCGCCCGCCCTGTGGGACCGGCTGCAACCCGCCCTCGACCACCACCGGTTTGCCTTGTGCGCGCTGGATGCCGCCGCCCATGACCTCTGGGGAAAACTCCGGCACCAGCCGGTCTGGCGGCTGTGGGGACTCGATCCCGCCCGGCTTCCGTTCAGCAATTACACCATCGGGCTGGATACCATCCCCCGGATGATCGCGAAAATGAAGGAATTCGACGGCTGGCCGATCTACAAGATCAAGCTCGGCACCGACGACGACCTTGCCATCGTGCGCGCCCTGCGCCGCCACACCGATGCCGTCTTCCGCATCGACGCCAATACCGCGTGGACCGCGGAGCAGACGATTGCCGGCGCTCCGGAACTCCGGGAACTCGGGGTGGAATTCATCGAACAGCCGCTGCCCCGCGACGACTGGGACGGCATGAAACGCGTCCATCGCGCCTGCGCCCTGCCTGTCATCGCCGATGAAAGCTGCCAGACCGAGGCGGATGTGGCCCGGTGCGCCGGTCATTTCCACGGCATCAACATCAAGCTCACCAAAGCCGGCGGCCTGACCCCGGCGCGCCGCATGATCGAGGACGCCCGCCGCCGCGGCCTCTCGGTCATGGCCGGGTGCATGAAGGAAAGCTCGGTCGGCATCAGCGCGATCGCCCCGCTCCTGCCGCTGCTGGACTTTGCCGACATGGACGGCGCCCTGCTCCTCGCTCGCGATATCGCCCGCGGCGTGCGCCTGGAAAAAGGACGACCGATCCTCCCCGATGGCGACGGCCTCGGCATCGAGATCACCGACCCCTCGGCGCTCGCCGACGGTCCTGCCGCCGGCCAGTGAGCGGCCGCAACGCCGCTGCCGCGCACTGCCGTGCCCGCAGCATGCCGCGCCGCGTCTCCCGGGTCCGCGAGGCCCTGCCACCGGCCGCGCGGTTTCCCTTTCCACCGGTCCACGCCGCAGCGCCGACCCGGCGGCCCCCGCCCCCGGCCGGTCGCCCCCGGCCGGTCACGCCTTTCGCGGCAGACACTTCAGACAGAACTCCCGCCCGTCCGCGGCA
>JALRGF010000550.1 GCA_023253495.1 Verrucomicrobiales bacterium | reverse complement strand
TCGGTGAGCAGGGCGTGGCAGGCGCGGTCGATGCTTTCGCACTTGTTTTTGAACCCGTGATTGAGCGCCTCCTCCTTGCCGGCCCCGTGGCTGTCCCAGCCCCAGTCGAAGAGCTGGATGAAGCGCACCCCGCGTTCGGCGAGGCGGCGGGCGAGCAGGCAGTTGTTGGCGAAGCTCGGCTGGCCGGGGGTGGCGCCGTAAAGGTCGAGGATTTCCCTGGGTTCGCGGGAGAGGTCGGTCAGTTCGGGCACGCTCGTCTGCATGCGGAAGGCGAGTTCGTAGTTCTCGATCTGGGAGGCGATGGCGGGGTCGCCGAGTTCGCCGAGGGCGAGGCGGTTGAGGTCGTTGGCGGCGTCGATGAGCTGGCGGCGGGTCGGGCCGCTGATGCCTTTGGGGTTGGAGACGTAGAGGACCGGGTCGCCGGCATTGCGGAACTGGACGCCGGCGAACTGGGACGGCAGAAACCCGCTGCCCCAGTAGCGGGCCTGCAGCGTCTGGCCGCCGCCGCCGCTGGTGAGCACGACGAATGAAGGCAGGTCGCGGTTGGCGCTGCCCAGGCCGTAGGCGAGCCACGCCCCCATGACCGGCCGCCCCGGCTGCTGGTGGCCGCTGGCGAAGAAAGTGGCGGCCGGATCATGGTTGATCGGGTCGGTGTGAAGCGAGCGCACGAAAGTGCAGTCGTCGACGACCTTGGCGAGGTGCGGCAGGAGCTCGGACAGGTCCATCTGCGCTTGGCCGTGTCTGGCGAACTGGAACGGGGAGCCGACGCAGAGCAGGTTTTTCTGCCCGCTGGTCATGGTGGTGATCCGCTGGCCCTGGCGCACGCTGTCGGGAAGGTCCTTCCCCGTCATTTCGATGAGGCGGGGTTTGGGATCAAAGAGGTCGAGGTGGGAGGGGGCGCCCGACATGAATAGGTAGATGATGCGCTTGGCTTTGGGGGCGAAGTGCAGGCGGCCGAGGGCGCCGGAGACCTCCGGGCCTTCGCCGGGCTCGGTTCCGAAGAGGCGTGGGTTGAGCAGCGAGGTCAGGGCCAGGGCCCCGAGGCCGGTGGTGCTGCGCTTGAGGAAGGCGCGGCGGGCGAGCGACTGGCGGAGGGCGGTGGCAATGGCATCCATGGCTCAGTTGGTGATAGTTTCGTTGAGGTTGAGCAGGACGTTGGCGACGGCGGTCCAGGCGGCGAGTTCGCCGTCGTCCAGTCCTTCGGGCTTCGGCAGGTCGCCGATGGAAACCAGGGCGGCGGCGGCGGCCGGATCCTGGCGGTATTGGGCCAGCTGGATTTCCAGCGTCCGGGTGAGGATGCCGGTTTCCGCGTCGGTCGGGGTGCGTCCGAGGGTGGTGCGCCAGGCGAAGAGGAGGCGGGACGGCGCGTCGGGGCCGCCGTCACGCAGGATGCGCTGGGCGAAGGCGCGGGCGGCCTCGACGAAGACGGGGTCGTTCATGAGGACGAGTGACTGGAGCGGGGTGCTGGTGCGGGCGCGCTGGGAGCTGCAGAACTCGCGGGTCGGGGCGTCGAGGGTGATGAACGACGGGTAGACGGTGGAGCGGCGCCAGTAGACGTAGAGGCCGCGGCGGTAGAGGTCGTCGCCGGTTGATTTGTCGTAGTTGTAGCCGCCCATCTCGTTGATTTCCCAGGTGCCGGGCGGCTGTTCCGGTTTGATGCTTTTGCCGCCGAGTTTCGGGTTGAGGATGCCGGCGATGGCGAGGGCGTTGTCGCGGATCATTTCGGCGTCGAGCCGCTGGCGCGGGCCGCGGGCGAGCAGGCGGTTTTCGCTGTCGCGGGCGAGGAGGTCCGGGGCGACGCGCGCCGACTGCCGGTAGGTATGGCTCATGACGATCTGTTTGAGGGCGCGCTTGATGTTCCAGTCGGTCATGAAGTCGGCGGCGAGCCAGTCGAGCAGTTCCGGATGGCTGGGCCATTCGCCCTGGGAGCCGAAGTCATTGAGGGTTTTGACCAAGCCGGTGCCGAAGAGCATGGCCCACCAGCGGTTGACGGTGACGCGGGCGGTGAGCGGGTGATCGCGGGAGACGAGCCAGCGGGCGAAGTCGAGGCGGCTGAGCGGTTTTCCGTCGGCCCGGGGTGGGATCTGGGGGAGGAAGGCGGGCACGCCGGCGGTGACTTTGTCGCCATTCTGGTCGTACTGGCCACGGACTTTGATGAAGGTATCGCGGGGGGTGTCGCGTTCGGCCATGACCATGGTATTGGGAATCGATTTTTCCACGGCCTCGCGGGCCTGGCGCAGGTCGGCGAGCTCCTGGACAGCGGCGGCAAATTCCGGGGCCTCGGTCTGGCGGAAAAACTGCTGGAGCCGGGATTTCTGTTCCGGGGAGCGTTGGTCGGCGGGCACGCGGGCGAGGGCGAGGGTGGCGGCGGTGCTGAGCGAGGCGACTTCGCCCGGATTGAGCGCCCGCGGGTAGGCGCGGAAGTCATCGATCTGACCGGTGAACGGGGCACCGGCGGCGCCGCGGCGGCCGATGCTGAAGGTTTCCGGGGTGCGGGTGGTGCCGGTGAGGGCGTTGACGACGACGTCGGCCGGTTCGGGCTGGCCGTTGACATACATCTGCACGCCGGAGCCCTGTCCGGAGCCATCATAGGTCACGGCGAAGTGAAGCAGCACATCAGCCGGCAGATCGCGCCGGGCGCGGACATGAAGGGCGTCGGCCGGCCAGTGGTGGACGAGGTGGAAGCTGGGTTTGGTGCCGTGGAATTCGACGTCCCAGCCGCGGAGGGTCTCGGAGGATTCCATTTTTCCGAAGGGAGAACCACCGCCCGGTTTCAGGCGGAGCCAGGCGGAGACGGTGAACGGCTGGTCTTTCTCGAAGCTGAGGATGTCCCCGTATTCGATCCATCCGTTTTTGTCGGTGGTGTAGCCGGGACCGGACGCGCTGGCGTCGAAGGTGCCGGTGCCCTGGGGTGTGCCGGCGAGCGGTTGTCCATCGGGGCCGGTGCCACGGCCGTCGTTGTCGAGCGGGATGATAGTGGCGGGGCCGGCGGGTTCGGCCGGCGGCCCGGAGGCGAGCCGGGCGGTTTCCCATTCCGTCTGGCGGGCGTCGAGGGCGGTGGTGAGTTCCTGGAGGCGGGTGTCGGCGGCGGCAATTCCGGTGTTGAGGCGCGAGAGTTCCGCGGCTTGTTCCGGCGAGGGCACGGAGAGGAATGGCTGGGGGTTGCGGTCGCGGACGCCGTCCTTGCCGTTTTCCGGGACGTTGTGGAAGAAGGCGTAGACCTGATAATAATCCTTGATGGTGATCGGGTCGTATTTGTGGTCGTGGCACTGGGCGCAGGCGAGCGTCATGCCGAGCCAGGTCACGCCGGTGGTGGCCACGCGGTCGACGACGTAGAGGTTGAGGTATTCCTCTTCGATCAGGCCGCCTTCGTCGCTGGTCATCACGTTGCGGTGGAAGCCGGAGGCGACTTTCTGGTCGATGCGGGCGTCCGGCAGCAGGTCTCCTGCGAGTTGTTCGATGGTGAACTGGTCGAAGGGCATGCCGTCGTTGAACGCCTTGATGACCCATTCGCGCCACAGCCACATGTCGCGCAGCGAGTCGTTGTGGTAGCCGCTGGTGTCGCCGTAACGCGCGAGGTCAAGCCACGGCACGGCCATGCGTTCGCCGAAATGCGGTGAGGCCAGCAGGCGGTCGACGGCCGCCGAGAGGGCGGCGGTGCGGTCGGTGCGGCTGGCGTCGAGGAAGGCGTCGACTTCGGCGACGCTCGGGGGCAGTCCGGTGAGGTCGAGCGAGACGCGTCGGAGCAGGCGTGCGGGGTCTTCTTCCGGGGCGGGTTTCAAGCCTTCGGTGGCGAGGCGGGCGTGGATGAAGGCGTCGATGGGGGCGTGGCCCGGGGATTCGGGCACGCTGACCGGGCGCACCGGCTCGAAGGCCCAGTGCCCGCTCCACTTGGCGCCTTCGCGGATCCATTGTTTCAGGAGGTCGCTCTGGCCGGCTTTGAGCGTTTTCGTTTCCTCCGGCGGAGGCATGACCTCGTCCGGATCGGACGAATGCAGGCGGCGGATGATTTCGCTGCGGTCCGGGTCACCCGGCACGATGGCCGGGGAGCCGGAGTCGCCGGCGCCCATGGCGGATTCCGGCACATCAAGCCGCAGCCCGCCCTTGCGCTTGCCGGCGTCCGGGCCGTGGCAGGCGAAGCAGTTGTCGGAGAGGATCGGGCGGATGTCCCGGGCGAAGTCGATGGGGGAGGCGGTCGCAGCCAGCGGCGAGACAAGCAGGGCGAAAAGGGAAATCGCTTTGGTCATGAAAGGGGGCGCGGGGTGATGGACTGCGGTCCGCGAGCGTAGGCCAACCGCTTGCCATTGCCAGCACGACTTCGCGTCCCCCACCCCCGGGACCGCCCCA
>JALRGF010000490.1 GCA_023253495.1 Verrucomicrobiales bacterium | reverse complement strand
AGCGGGGTGGGCCGGGCGGGCGGAGACGACCGCGGCGGGGCGGTGGCCGCTGGTGCGGTGACGGTGAAGGTGTGGTCGGCGGGCAGGTTGGTGAATTCCTGGCTCTGGCCGCCCGGCCAGGTCACGCTGAGGCGGGTGATGGTGGTGGCGGTGCCGAGTCCGAAGTGGAGTTCGGGCAGGTCGGACCCGAGGAAGCCGGAGTATGGTTGCAGCGTCCGCATCTGGGGGCCGTTTTCGGTGTGGAGGCGGACGACGGCACCGAGGCCGCGGGTATTGCGGGCCGGGCCGCGCAGCCGCACGATGGCGCGATGGCCGTCGGCGGAATCGTTCCGCCAGAGGGCGGCCGGCTCCTCAAAGTTCATGACCACGAGGTCCTGGTCGCCGTCGCCGTCGACGTCACCGGCGGAAGTGCCATAGCTCATGCCTTCGTGGTCGAGCCCCCAGCGGGCGCTGACGTCGGCGAAGTGCAGGGTGCCCTCGTTGCGGTAGGCGAGGTTTTTTTCGCGTTTTTCCGGGGCGTCCTTGTAGATGTCCCATTCGGTGCGTCCGACGCGGTCACCTTCGCGGCGGGCGATGTCCGCGTTGTTGAAGTCTCGGACCATGCCATTGCTGATAAAAAGGTCGAGCCATCCATCGTTGTCGAAATCCTCGAATTTCGGAGCCCATGACCAGTCGCTGCGGGCCACGCCGGCGAGGAACGCGGCCTCGATCATGCGGTCGCGTCCGGTGTTGACCAGGAGTATGTTGCGCATTGCCTGGCGCGGTTCACCGAAATCAAGCACGGCCTTCTGGAGCACGCTCATGTCTCCCATGGTGACCTTTTCCTTGAAGTGTGAGGTCGCGGCCATGTCGAGGACGATGAAGTCGGTGAGGCCGTCGTTGTTGATGTCGCCGGCGGCGCTGCCCATGGAGAACCAGGACGTGCGCGGGGTGACTTCGGCGATGCGGTGGGAGAAGGTGCCGTCGCGGTTGTTGTGGTAGAGACGGTCGGCGTAATCGAAATCATTCGCGACATAGAGGTCCATCCAGCCGTCGCCGTCATAGTCCCACCAGGTGGCGGAGAGGCCGAAGCCGCCGGCATTGACCCCGGAGGCTTCGGAGACGTCCTGGAAGCGGATCTGGCCGGCGGCATCCGGTCCGTTGTTGCGGTAGAGGCGGTCCGGGCGTCCGGCGTCACTGACCAGGAGGGTTTTGGCGTCGAGTTTGAGCAGCCGGAAATAGCGGGCGAGTTCTGGCTTGAGGACCGGCTCCCCGTCGGCCCCGAGGGTGTACAGTTCGCCCTCGGGCTCCCCGCCCTCGCGGTAAAACCGGTTGGTCAGCAGGAACATGTCGAGGTCGCCGTCGTTGTCGTAATCGCAGAAGGTGGCGGTGACCGAGGCGTCGATGGCACCGAGGCCGAAGGACGACGCGCACTCGGTGAAACGCGGCCGCCCGTCCGGCCCCGGTCCGTCGTTGCGGAAAAGGTGGTTGGGGGATTCGTAGTTGCAGACGAAGACGTCCAGATCCCCGTCGCCATCGACATCCGCAAGGGTGGCCCCGACGCCCCACGCGTCCCCGCCGTCGATCCCGGCAGCGGTGGCTTCCTCGAATTTCCACGGGGCGGTCTGGAGAAAGAGACGGTTGGGGGTGTCCGTGCCGGCGAAAAAGAGGTCGGGGCGGCCATCCCCGTTGAGGTCCCCGATGGCACAGCCGCCGATGGCGGAGCCGGAATGGTACAGCCGGGCCAACGGGTGGTCCGGGTTGACGCGGGTGACGACGTCCACGCCGGTGGCAGCAGGATCGAGCCGGGAGAAAAGGTGCGGCGTCGGCTGGGCCGGCCGCGGCGGGAGCGGGGTGGCTTCGGGGGAAGCGGCCGCGGCCGCGCCGGCCGCCAGCAGAGCGATCATCCCCAGCGCCGCGACCGGGCCCGGGTTTTCCATGGCAGACATCCGTCGGATCATGGAAACCATTTTGGCGGAAAAACCGCTTTCCACGCAATGGAAAACGACGCTTCCGATGTCACCGCGGCTGGGGGAGACCTCTCTCCCCGTCTCCTCACCGGCAGGCTCCTATTGCCCCGGGCATCAACAGCCGGACGCCGGACTTCCGCTGAAGGAATCCGCTTCGGCACTCCCTCCTGCCAGCAGCGCTTCCGCTTCGGCAAGTGACCCGCCAAAGCCCACGGCCGCCGGTCAAAAAAATTCGCCGACTTTCCGAACTGTGGATCCCGGGATATCGTCCCGCCGTGCTGCCCGCCTCCGCCGCCCCCCGTTCCTCCGTGTGCGCCTCGTGCGGCGCGTCGCTGGATGTTTCCGGGGCCGAGCCATTCAGCTGGCTGGCGTGTCCGGGGTGCGGCACGCCGGCGCTGGTGCGCACCCGTTTTGATCATTTCACGCTCCTGGCCGAAGTGGGTGTCGGCGGGATGAGCCGCGTCTTCGAGGCCGAAGACGATTCGCTCTGCCGTCGGGTCGCCCTGAAAATCCTCAATCGCGAATGCTCCCAGGACGTCGTCCGCCTCGCCCAGTTCGAGCGCGAGGCGCGCCTCACCGCCAGCTTCAGCCACCCGCACGTCGTCAAGGTGTATTCGGTGGGACGCGACAGGAACCATTTTTACATTGCCATGGAACTGGTTCCGGGAGGCAGCCTGGACGATCGCATCCGTCACTCCGGCGCCCAGCCTGAGGACGACGTGCTGCGGGTGGCGGTGGAAACGGTGCAGGGGTTGCGGGCGGCGCAGGGCAAGGGGTTGATCCATCGCGACATCAAGCCGGGCAACCTGCTCTTCGCCGAGGACGGCACGGTGAAAATCGTCGATTTCGGACTCGCCCTGGTGCAGGGCGACATCGACCTGTCCG
>JALRGF010000415.1 GCA_023253495.1 Verrucomicrobiales bacterium | reverse complement strand
GTTCTGGTGACGGAAAAAAAGCACGTCGAAGGCTCCGGCCAGCTCCCGGTGCCCGTCCAGCCGGGACGCATCCCCGCGGAAAAATTCAAAGCGCCGACCCGGCCCGTCCCGGAACCTCGCCCGGGCCTCGTCCAGCTCCCGCTCGCGCACATCGGTGCCGACCAGACGGGTGGCTGCCGCCCCGCCGTCGCCCTCACCCCGAAGGTTCCGGAAAAAATCGGCGAGCGTTTCCGCCTCGTCGCAGGCACCGCAGGCGACATCGAGGATCGACACCTCCTCCCGTGAGGCCAGCGTTGTTCCGCCGGCCGCCACCACCCGGCCGACGGTGCGTTCCAGCATCCGACGCAGGCGGTCCTGGTCTTCGCGGAGGGCGGCGCGGTCGGCTTTGTGACTCATGGCAGCGGCGGATTGATTACGACGCCCTCGTCCTTCCGGCAAAAGAAAAAAGGCCGCCGGGAATGCCCGGCGGCCTTTTCGGAATTCAAGTCGGGGACTACAGGTTGAATTTGAAACCGGCGCGCACGAGCGTGAAATCGGTTTCTTCTTCAGTCCAGGTGTAGCGGGCGTCCGCAAACAGGCCGAGGCAATTCGGGCCGCTGCCGAAGCGCCAGTCAATGCCGCCGCCGACGTGGGCGGTCCACTGCTGCACGCTGTCGGTCTCGTAACCGCCGCCGGCCAGGACGTACGGGGCGAGGCAGGCGCTCTTGACCGGGTAGCGCAGGACCACGCTGCCGCTGAAGTTGTGCAGCACGCTGTCGGTGGCGAGCCAGGTGGCGTCGACTTCCACACCGGCGAAATCGGTGAAGAAGTAGCCGAGGCCGATACCGCCGCCGAGGGCGTCATCGATCGGAGCGCTGTCGAACACGATGCCGGCGCCGTAGAGGCTCACGGTCACTTTGCCCGCATCGAAGCAGTCACAAACGCTCTCGACGTTGATCGGAGGTGCGTTCTTCGGAGCGGGGTTTTTGTCGACGGAGGTGCCGGCGTGCAGCGTCCCGGAAGCGAGCGTGCAGGCGGCGGCGAGGGTAGCCAGTTGGATGGTTTTCATTTGAGGTGGGCGCATTTAGTCACTTCACCTAACAAACGCAAATAAAAAATATCATCGGCCGCCACCGCGCCAGGTGCCGTCAGGGAACCCCTCCCTCCGGCACGATCCGCACCCGGACCCATTCGGAACCAACGACCCCCGGAAGCAGCGGCCGTCGGTAGCTTACCGTGGCCGTGCCATCGCCGTTCGGCCGGACGGAGTGCCGCTGGTAGGTCGCGCCCGCCTCCGCCCACGCCCCCGGCGGCGTGGAAGCCTCCAGCACGACGCGGACGTCGTCCGCCCCGAGGCGCTGGCGCACCCGGACTTCAAACCAGGCCGCCCCGTCCGCCTCGGCCGCCCGGGCCTCCAGCGGATCCGGGCCGGCGGCCGACCGCGGAGGCAGGCCGAGCGCGTATTCGACCAGATTGGTGTACCCGTCGGCATCCGGGTCCTCCCCGGCCGGCAGCGGACCGCCGGCCGCCGCCGCCCAGGAATCGTAGCTGATGGCATCACTCGTCCCGGGCGAACCGCCGCGCCCGGCACTCAGGCGCCAGTGGGCACCGACGGCGTGGTCCGGCACCGACGCCGGATGGACCAGAACCAGCCCGTGGCCGCTGCCGTCGGCGCCGTCCGGCCAGGGGGCCTCATCGAGATAGAGAAACTCGCGCACCGGCGTGCCCGCGCCATGGCTGATCTTGATTTCCTCACCGG
>JALRGF010000408.1 GCA_023253495.1 Verrucomicrobiales bacterium | reverse complement strand
TCGAGCGCCCTGGCGTCGGCGTACCGCGAACTCGGACTGCAGACTCTCGCCAACCAGGTGCGTCAATCGGTGCGGTCGATCCGGGGAAACCAGTGGATGTTCCGGGTGGGCCATCCGGTGGATCATCCGCTCCGCGTCCGCAGGGAACTCCTCCACCGCGGCGATCCCCCCGGCAGCGAACCTTTCCCCCTGCTCCACGAATCGACGCCGGTGCGGATGGATCTGTCGCACGCCGGCTGGAGCGACATCTTCTTCCTCGGCATGGACTTCCCCGAGGGGGCGCGTGTGTTGAACATCTCGGTCAACCTTGCCGTGCAGGGGCGCGACCCCAGCCCGCAGCCGCCGGTCGAGGCCTTCCTGCGGGTCATCGACCGACCGGTCCTGCACCTCGCCAGCCTCGACCTCGGTGCCAGCGCGGAACTGACCGAACTCGACGAAGTTTTTGATTTTGCCAAGGACCACCTTGGTCTGCTCAAGGCTGCGGTCATTGCCTCCGGACTCGTGCCCATGGGCCTGGAGGGGTCGGGGCAGCGGCTCGATCATGTGCTCGAAACCCTGCTCGGACCCGGCCTCGGGCTGGAAATTGTCAGCAGCGTCAATGGCATCCCGAAAGGCAGCCGGCTCGCCGTCTCCACCAACCTGCTCGGCTCGCTCATCGCCGTCTGCATGCGCGCCACCGGCCAGACCCGCACGCTCACCGGACCGCTCGAGGAAGACGGCCGCCGCATCGTCGCCGCCCGCGCCATCCTCGGCGAATGGCTCGGCGGATCCGGCGGCGGCTGGCAGGACAGCGGCGGCCTCTGGCCGGGCATCAAGGTGATCGAGGGCGCGGCCGCCACCGCGGACGATCCGGAGTCCGGCGTCTCCCGCGGCCGCCTGCTCCCGCGTCACACGCTCATCGGTCCGGACGTCGTCGGACCGGCCGAGCGCCAGGCGCTGGAAAACTCCCTCGTCCTCGTCCATGGCGGCATGGCCCAGAACGTCGGCCCGATCCTCGAAATGGTGACGGAAAAATACCTGCTGCGGTCCGGACCGGAATGGGCCGCCCGGCGGGAGTCCCTCGGCCTCTTCGACCCCATCCTCGACGCTCTCAAAGCCGGTGACGTGCGCACGCTCGGCGCGCTCACCACCCGTCATTTCTTCGGCCCTTTGCAGACGATCATTCCGTGGGCGACGACGTATTTCACCGAACAGGTCATTGACCAGGTGCGTTCCGAGTTCGGGGATGATTTCTGGGGGTTCTGGATGCTTGGCGGCATGTCCGGCGGCGGCATGGGGTTCATGTTCGCGCCGGCGCGCAAGGCCGATGGCTCACGACGGCTCGCGGAAATTCTCGTGGCCCGCAAACAGGCGCTCGAACACAGCCTGCCGTTCGCCATGGACCCGGTCGTCTACGACTTCGCCATCAACGAGGACGGCACCAGCGCCTCCCTGGCGACCGGCGCCGAGACCGTCATGCCGCCGGCTTATTACTCCATGGTCCTGCCCGGCCTGCTGCGGGCCGACCCGCGCTTGCTGCCCGCCTCCCGCCGGCGCGAACTCGCCGCCTTCCGCCACCGCGCCCGGCACACCCCGGCCTACCAGACAGCCCTTACCGGGCTGGTTGACACCCTGCTGCCCGGCGGGGCGTCGGCGCGCCCCCACGGGGAGGCACTCGACTCCCTGCTGGCCGCCAACGGCTTTGACCCGCTGGCTCACGAGCGCATCCGGCTCGATCTGCAGGCCGGCCACATCGGCCTGGCCCGCAACCGCCTGCCCGCCGGCACCCGCATCGCCAATGTGCAGGACGGCGACGTCTTTGCCGCGGATTCCGGGCTGACCGCGGCCCACCACGCGGCGGGTGCCGCCGCCCTGCGGGCCGGTGAACTGGCCGTCGTCACGCTGGCCGCCGGGGCGGCCAGCCGCTGGACCGGTGGCGCCGGCGTGGTCAAAGCGCTCCATCCGTTCTGCAAATTCGGCGGCCGCCACCGCACGTTTCTCGAAGTCCATCTCGCCAAATCCCGGCAGACCGCCCGCACCCACGGCACCGCCCCGCTCCACGTCATCACCACCAGCTACCTGACCGACAGCCCGATCCGCGCCCGGCTCGAATCCGAGAATTACCACGGTCTGCACAACGTCGTCCACCTGTCCCGCGGCCGCAGCATCGGCCTGCGCCTGGTCCCGATGCAGCGCGACCTGCGCTTCCTCTGGGAGGAAAACGCCCAGCAGCGGCTCGACGAACGCCAGGAAAAAATGCGCACCAGCCAGCGCGCCGCCCTGCTCGCCTGGGCCCGTGACGCCGGCGAGGGGACCGACTACCGCGACAACCAGCCGCTCCAGTGCCTCCACCCGGTCGGCCATTGGTACGAGGTCCCCAACCTCCTGCTCAACGGCACCCTCGCCGCCCTGCTGGCCCAGCGCCCGGCCCTCCGCACCCTGCTCCTCCACAACATCGACACCCTCGGCGCCAGCCCCGACCCCGGACTGCTCGGGTGGCACCGGTCATCCGGCACCACCCTCAGCTTCGAGGTCATCCCGCGCCGGCTCGACGACCGCGGCGGCGGCCTGGCCCGCGTCAACAACCAGCTCCGCCTGATCGAAGGGCTCGCCCTGCCCCGCGAAGAGGACGAATTCCTCCTCAGTCACTACAACACCCTGACCTGCTGGATCGAAATCGATCCGCTGCTCGCCGCCTTCGGCCTCGACCGCGCCGCCCTCGCCGACACCCCGCGCGTCGCCGCCGCCGTGCGCGATTTCTCCCGCCGCCTGCCGACCTACATCACCCTCAAGGAAGTCAAAAAACGCTGGGGCCACGGACAGGAAGACGTCTATCCGGTCGCCCAGTTCGAACGCCTCTGGGGCGACATGTCCGCCGTCCCCGAAATCACCTGCCAGTACGCCGAAGTCGCCCGGACCCGTGGCACCCAGCTCAAGGAACAGGCGCAACTCGACGGCTGGCTGCGCGACGGCACCCGCGACGCCATCGACCGCCTCTGCACCTGGGAATAAAAAACGCGCTCCTGGCCGCAGCCCGCCTCGTCCCTCCCGTGAGCAACGGGCCATGAAAGCAGACAATCCCGGCCGCCAGCCTGAACCATGCCCCGCTTTGTCCGCCACTTCGGCATCGATTACTCCGGCGCCGCGACGCCTGAGACCCGCCTGAGCGGTTTGCGCGTGTATGAAGCGGTGCCCGGTGGCGCGCCGGTGGAGCGACGGCCGGCGGACGGGCGTCAATGGAGCCGGCGCGCTTTGGCGGGATGGCTGGAAGCCGAACTGCGCTCCGGCCCGCCCACCCTGGTGGCCGTTGACCACG
>JALRGF010000619.1 GCA_023253495.1 Verrucomicrobiales bacterium | reverse complement strand
GAAACCGCTCCGGAAACCGAAGTGGCCCCGGAGAGCGACGCCGGCGAAACCGCTTCCGCCCCGGTCGATGCCCCCGAGGAAACTGACGAGCCCGATCCGCCTCTCACCATCGTCGAGGACGGCGAAATCCCCGAACTCCGGAAACTCCAGGAAGCTCAGGAAAAAACCGACCCGAAACCGCCCGCCAATCCACAGCCGCCCGGCGGCACGCCCGCCCCGTGACCGGAGCCGCACCCGGAATCCTGCGTCAATAATCTGAAGCGGTTCGCGTCGGAAACTATAGCAGCGCGGCCCCCGCCGCCGCCGTTCCCACCGGATTGGAGGCAAAAGCGCCGAGCAATTTGCCGACCATCCGCAGCGGCAGGCTGAGCGCCTGGGCCGCCAGCGCGCACGAAGATGTGAGACCGAGCGCCCCGACCAGAAGGGCGGCCAGCGCCAAGCGGCCGGAAAACGACAGTTTCATCAGTCGCGAAAAATCAATGAGCCGCCGGAGTGGACGCGGCCGGTTTTTCCCCGGCCGCCGCCTCATTTGTGTGCGCCGTGCCACCGTGCTCCGTGCCACCGTGCGACGCACCGCCCGCGTGCCCGCCATGGGATCCATGGTGGGTGAAGGCGCGGGTTTCGCTGTACGATTGTTTTTCGCACGCGGCCGTCAGGAAGGCACAGGCGAGAACTGGGGCAAGAGCAATGACTTTCATGAAGGAATCGGAGGCCGGGAAACGGCACTTTAGTAAGCGCGCCTGCGAGCCGATTGCAATCGCCAGTTTCACCGACGCATCTGTGCGAGCAGCGCCTCGGCGCAGGCCCGGGCGAACTCCGGATCGTTGATGGTGCAATCAAGCTCGCGCAGCACAACGTGCGGAGACACCCGCGACCGGATGGCCTCGAACAGGGCGGCGTCCGCGTCCGCATCGTGAAACGGACCTCCTTCCGCACTGATCACACTGACGCCGCGCAACGGCAGCAGCACCGTCACCGGTCCGGTGTAGGCATTGACTTTTTCGGCCAGGATCCGGCCAAGTTCGGCGCACTCGGCCGGGGTGGTCCGCATCAGTGTGACCTGCGGGTTGTGATGGTAAAACGTGCGACCGGCGAAACGCGCGGGCACGGTTGACGGTTCACCGAAATTCACCATGTCGAGACAACCGGGCGCCACCACTGCCGGCACTCCCATTTTTCCGGCCGCCGCCAGCCGCTCCGGCCCCGCCCCGAGAATGCCGCCGACCAGTTCATCGGCCCATTCGGTGGTGGTGACATCAAGCACGCCGGCCACCATGCCGCTGCCGATCATCGATTCCATGGTGCGGCCGCCCGTGCCGGTGGCATGAAAAACGAGCACTTCCAGCCCCTCCTTCTCGAGGATTTCCTTGGCTGCATTCACGCACGCCGTGGTGTTGCCGAACATGCTGGCCACCACCAGCGGCCGCGCCTCCTCCACCTCCACCGGCGCCTCCACCATCCCGCAGATCGCCCCCGCCGCACGCGAGAAAAGCAGCCGCGACACCCGGTTCAGTCCGGCCACATCAACAATGCTCGGAAACATCACGATGTCCGTCGTGCCGACATACGGCGCCGTATTCCCGCTCGCCAGCGTGCTCACCATCACCTTCGGAAAACCCACCGGCAACGCCCGCATCGCCGCTGTCCCGATCGCCGTGCCCCCACCCCCGCCCAGCGAAATCACCCCCTGAATCCTGCCCTCCGCCGCCAGCTTCGCCAGAAACCCCGGCACCGCCGCCGCCATCGCCGCCACACAGGCACCGCGGTCCCGGCGATCCGACACCCCGGAAAAATCCAGAATCGCCTCCCGCGGCACATCGGGCGTCACCACCGGAGGTTCCAGCGTCCCGACATCAATGCGCAGAGGCACATGCCCCCGGGCGGCAATCCGACGCGCCACGAAATCAAGCTCGTGGCCCTTGCTGTCATACGTTCCGAGGACGGCGATGGTGGACATATGATCTGGCGGCTATTTTCCTTTGGCCAATTCCTCGGCGAGTTGTTCCGGACGCCCGGAGTTCCAGTAGTAGTACATTTCTTCCGGACTCGGGATCTGGAGCGGCCGCACCAGACGGAACCCGATCCATTTCACGTCCGTGAGGTACCAGATGCTCTTTGGCAGCTGCGGGTCCGTATTTTTCCATTGTTCCTCGGACGGGCGGCGGGCGGCGCTGCGCAGGTCGGCGGGGTCGTCATTCCATGACCCGCCCTTGGCTACCCGGCCCCAGAGGGTGGTCGGCCGGACCCATGGGTTGACCGCTTCGGCACCGACGGATCCATGCCCCTGCGGATCATACTGATCGAGCACCCATTCCATGATGTTGCCGTGCATGTCGTGCAGGCCCCACGGATTCGGTTTTTTCAGACCGATCTTCTGGTACTGGTTGTCGCCATATCCTTCCATGCTGTTGTCGAAATACCACGCGTAGTCGGCGAGCTGAGCGGGGTCGTCACCGAAGTGGTAGGCGGTAGCGGATCCGGCGCGGCAGGCGAATTCCCACTCGGCCTCGGTCGGCAGGCGGTAAAAGTGCCCGGTCTGGGCGCTGAGCCACTGGCAGTATTTGAGCGCGGCGTGCTCGGTCATGGCGATGGCCGGGTAGCCGTCCTGGCCCATGCCGAAGCTCATTTCGGTGTACGGCGCGGTCGGGCTCGACACGAT
Organism: Verrucomicrobiales bacterium; assembly: GCA_023253495.1. Lineage (GTDB taxonomy): Bacteria > Verrucomicrobiota > Verrucomicrobiia > Verrucomicrobiales > V1-33 > CAJBME01. The sequence continues at coordinate 5,262 of JALRGF010000619.1, read as the reverse complement.
GTCCGCCGGGGTGTCATCCGGGTTCGGCGTTTTTTTGGCGCCGTCTTTGTAGCGGTCGACCGGCGTCGTCTGGAACGGCAGGTATTCGTTCCAGGTCACCTCGTATTTCCCCATCCAGAACGGCGCCACGGTCGCCTTGACCTGCGGCCCTTCATCCGGCTTGCGTCCCGCCTCGGTCTCCGGGCTGCCCATCATAAAGGTCCCGCCGGGGATCGGGGTCATGGTGTAGTTGGCTCCGGTCTTCGGGACCACATTGGCGTACTCCTTCATGTCGGCCTCCGTCTGCTCCTTGGAGGTTTCGACGATGAACGCATGGATCTTTTTGATCAGCTCGAGGCCATCGGGGTTCGGCGGGCGTACCACCGTCGCTTCGCGGGCGATCAACGGCTCGAGTTCCTCCGGCCAGATCGCGCCCTGCTCGATCCACAGACGGATCATTTCAATCTGTTCCTTGGACAACGGCCCGCCGCTCTTGGCCGGCGGCATCAGGTCGTCGTGGTCCGCCGGATGGTTGACGAGCACAAAAACCGAGCTCTTCTCGATGTCGAACGGCACGATGGCATCCCCGTAGTCACCATCCATCTTGAAGGCCGCCATTTTCGTCGTCATGTCGTAGTCACCTTTCATCTCGTCCGGATTGTGACAGCTGACACAGGTGGTCTCGAAGATCGGCTTGATGTGTTTGACGAAGTCCATGCGCGGCTTCTGCTCGAGCTTCACGCCCTCCGGCCACACCGCGCCGCCGGCAATCCAGGCTTTGAGGATGTCCGTCTGCGTCTTGTCCAGCGGCGGGCCGTCCTTGGTCGGAGGCATGATATCGTCATCATCAGCCGGCAGCACCGTGGTGGTATAAAGCAAACTCTCGTCCGGCTTGCCGGCCACCACCCCCGCCCCGTCGTCCAGCGTCTTGGAGGCCTCTTCCGCGGTGTCGAGACGGTAATCTCCCTTCTGGTTGGTCTCGCTGTGACAGTGGACGCAGGCGGACTCGAGGATCGGGCGCACCTGGCGGTTGAAATCAACGGCCGCCGGGTCCTGCGCGATGGCGGCCGGAGCCATCAACGCACACAGCAACGGGCCTGTCAGCAGGCGGGGACGCAGGGTCGGGATCGTCATGGGCATCATGGAAAGCACGGAATGAAGCACGCCTCGCCGCGGGAGCAAGGAAGGAGAGTCCGACGGAAAGGAGACGCCCCGGGCGCGCCGCCCGCCGCCCGGGGTCTCCCCGTGCTTGCACGTCCGCACCACCGCGTCATCCTCCGCCCATGCCGACACTTTCCCGTTGCGGAGCCGCCGCTCTCGTTCTGTCCGCCGTTTCCACCCCCCTTCGCGCGGAAGGTGAATGGAATCCCGACACCACCTTTCCGGCGCTGCCGCCGGCCGAAGCCATCAAAACCATCGAGGTGCCCGCAGGCTTCCACCTCCAGTGTGTGGCCAGCGAGCCGATGGTCGAAGAACCGGCCATGATCGCCTTCGATGGCAATGGCGCGCTCTACGTCTGCGAATGGCGCACCTACATGCAGGACGAACACGCCACCGGCCAGCTCGATCCGGTCAGCCGCGTGGTCAAACTGACCGATACCGACGGCGACGGCACCATGGACCGGCGCACCGTCTTCATCGACAACGTCATCCTCCCCCGCACGGTGCTGCCGATGCACGACCGCGTGCTCGTCAACTTCACCGAGGACCAGACGATCTGGGCGTACTTCGACGACAACCGCGACGGCGTGGCCGACCGCCGCGAGGTGGCCTGGCAGGGCGCACCGGACCACGGCAACATCGAACACCAGCAGAGCGGAATGCTGTGGAACCTCGACAACACGATCTGCACCAACGACCGCCGGTTCCTCTGGAACAGCGGCACACTCGAAGCCCGACCCCACTCGCGCGGCCGCATCAGCCAATGGGGGCTGGCCCGTGACGACGACGGCCGCCTGATCGCCAGCTGGGGCGGCGGGGCCAACCCAGCCCATTCGTTCCAGCTCCCCGCCGGATACCCGATCCTCGACCTCCCGGAACACGAGGACGGCTACTTCCGCCCCTGGGGCATCTGCCCGGTCTGGGACTTCAGCGACGGCGGCTACGACGTCGAACGCCAGGCCCAGCTCACCCACTTCTCCGCCACCTGCGGACAATCGGTCGTGCGCAGCCCGCTCTTTCCGCAGTGGTACGGAAACAGCCTCGGCTGCGAACCGGTCGGCCGCCTCATCCGCATGACCCGGTTCACCTGGAAAGACGGCCAGGGAACCGCCCACAACGCCTTCCCCGGACGCGAATTCATCCGCTCGACCGATGCCTACTTCCGCCCGGTCTGGACCGAGAGCGGCCCGGACGGCGGACTCTACATCGCCGACCTCTACCGCGGCATCATCCAGGAAAAGGAATGGTTCCCGACCGAGGTCACCCCGGAACTGCGCGCCCGCTACGTCGAAGACTACCGCAAAAACAAACTCGAACTCTGGGTCGAACGCTACCACCGCGTCAAACGCTGGGGCATGACCAAAGTGGTGCGGCACGGGCGCATTTACCGCCTCATGCCCGACGGCCAGCCGCGCCCCGCCCCCCCGCGCATGCTCGATGAATCCCCCGCGGAACTGGTCGCCCACCTCGCCCACCCCAACGGCTGGTGGCGCGACACCGCACAAATGCTGATCGTTTCCCGCGGCGACCGCTCCGCCGGGCCCGCCCTCGAATCCATGACCGGCCACCCCGAAGCCAACGCCCGCCTCCACGCGCTCTGGTCGCTGCAAGGTCTCGGCATCCTCAACAAAGACCGCGTGCTCGCCGCCCTCAAGGACGCCCACCCGCGCGTCCGACGCGCCGCCGTCCAGCTCTCTGAACCATGGCTCGCCGCCAAAGACCCGGCCATCACCGACGCCGTCCGCCCGCTCGCCGCCGACCCCGACGCCCAGGTGGCCACCCAGGTATTCCTCGCATGGCGCGCGGCCGGTCAACCGTCCGCTTTCCCGACCTCCACCCGCCCGCTGCCGCTCGTCGATGCCCTGCGCCGCCACGACGAAGCCGAAACGCTCCAGAACCGCCTGAGCGACACCGCCCGCCAAGGTCGCCTGGTCTACGAAAACCTCTGCCTGTCGTGCCACGGCCTCGATGGCGAGGGGATTCAAGCCGCCGACTCCCTGCTGGCCCCGCCGCTCGCCCGATCGCCGTGGATGGCCGGCAACGGCAACCGGCCGGTGCTCGCCCGCATCCTGCTCAAAGGCCAGACCGGCCCGATCAACGGGGTCCACTACGGCGCCGGCGTCATGCCGCCGCTGGAAAAATCGCACACCGACGACCAGATCGCCCAGGTCCTCACCTACGTCGGTGAACGCTGGCACGGATGGACCCGCCCGGCCACCGCCGACGAGATCGCCCGCGTCCGCCGGGAAATCGAGGCGCGTACCGACCCGTGGACCCACGAAGAATTGCAGGCACTGCGGAACTAAGGAGATTTCCTAGGCCGCTCAGGTGGCCGGGGCTTCCGCGTACACCGAGGGCGCGATTGTCAGGGGCTGTCAGGGCGCGATACTGAGCTTTCTGAGCGTGTCCGTTTCCGCCGATCCCGCCGCCTGAGCGATGCTCCACCGCCCGTCCCTGCGCACCACCATTTCGCTGTCGCTGCTCGGCTTCGGCGGCCTCATCATCGCCCTGAACCTGCTGATGATGGACCGCCTGCACGGCGGCCTCGCCCAGGCGCGCGCCGGCGGCGCCTCCCTGCGCGCCGAAGCCTACCGGCGGGCCGTCGGCTTCTCGCTGGTCGAAGCCGGTGTGGTCATCCTCGGATCGCTCAGCCTCTGGTGGGGATGGGACCGATGCATCACCCGCCGCGCCGAACGCGTCATGGACTCCGCGGAACGCCTCGACCGAGGCGACCCGCCGGACACCCCGCTCCCCGGACGCGATGAAATTTCCCGCATCTCCCAGGCTCTGCACGCCGCCCACCTGCGCCTCAATGCCCAGGACGCCGAATTGCGCGCGCGCGAGGAACGCTACCGCCTCATGGTCGAAAGCATGCCCGCCATGGTCTTCACCTGCCGAGACGGACGCATCGAATACGCCAACCCGTCCGCCGTCAACCTGCTCGGCGGCGGTCAGTCCGACCACATCGTCGGACGCAGCCCGCTCGACCTCGTCGATCCCGCCGTCCACCACGAGGTCCGCGCCAACATCGCCCGGCTCACGGAACATGGCGGCATCATCCGCGACATCAAACGTTCCCTGATTGGGGCCGACGGCCGCGTCGTTCACTCGGAACTCGCCGTCACCCGCTATGAGGACGAACGCGGCCAGGCGCTCCAGGTCATTGCCAATGACGTCACCGCGCGCCTCCAGGCCGAAGCCCAGCGCGAAAAACTCACCCGCGAGCTGGCCGACAAAAATCAGGAACTCGAACACCTGCTTTACGTCGCCAGCCACGACCTGCGCTCCCCGCTTATCAACATCCAGGGGTTCGCCCGGCTGCTCGAACGCGAATGGAAATTCCTCGGCGAGTCACTGCTCAACGGTTCCGACCCCGCCACCCGTCAGGCCTTCGCCACCACCGAGTCGAAAATCCCCCGAGCCCTGGATTACATCAGCGCCGGCGTCCGCCGCATCGACCTCCTCCTCGAAGGCCTGCTCCGCGTCTCCCGGCTCGGCCGCGCCGCCATCGACATCACCCCGCTCGACCCGTCCTCCGTGCTCGCCGAGGTTCTCGAGCCTCTGCGCTTCCAGATCGAGGAAGCCGAGGCCGTCATCGAAACCACCCCGCTCCCGCCCTGCCTGGCCGACCGGCTCATGCTCAGCCAGGCCCTCGCCAACCTGCTCGACAACGCTCTCAAATACCGGTCGCCCGGTCGCCCATGCCGCATCCGCGTCTCCGGGCGCCTTGAGGAAGGACGCACCCTCATCGACATCGAGGACAACGGGCTCGGCATCACCCCCGCCGAGCAGCCGCTGGTCTTCGAAATCTTCCGCCGCCTGCACCCGGAGAGCGCGCCCGGTCAGGGGCTCGGCCTGACCCTCGTGCAGCGCTGCGTCGCCCGCATGGACGGCAAGGTCAGCCTGCGTTCCCGCGAGGGCGAAGGCAGCGTATTCACCCTCGACCTGCCCGCCGCCCCGGCCCCCACCCCGCTGTGAACCCGCCCGCCGCCACCATCCCCATCGCTGCCCAGCGCGGCAAAGCGCGCGGTCAGCAGGGAGCCGCCCCCGCCCGACCCGCCGCACTCGAACCGGCGGGCCCGCGTGGCGGGAGCGCCGGGCGCGCGCGGCGGGGCATGACTG
>JALRGF010000326.1 GCA_023253495.1 Verrucomicrobiales bacterium | reverse complement strand
AAATGCGGCGCTCGCCTGGGAGCGCACCGTGGCCTTCTTCAAGAAACACCTCGCCGCAGGAGCCTGAGCCGGCCGCGTCCCGCTGGCGGAGGGGGCGCGGTATCAGGCCGGGGCCTCTCGAAGCCCGGCCCATGGGAGGCTGATGGGAGGCTGATGGGAGGCTGATGGGAGGCTGATGGGAGGCTGATGGGAGGCCCCGGCACGCGCGGGCGTCGCGGGTGCTTTAGAAACGCACGCTCAGGCTGACGCCGCCGTGAAATTCGTCGTCGTAGTCCGCCCCGAGGTGGCCGGTCGGCAGGGTGCCGGCGACATAGGGCGACAGCGTGCACCACGGGTTGAGCTGGTAATCGGCGGTGAGGCGCAGGGCGACGTGGTTGAGGTCGGTGCCGTCCCCGAAATAATCCGTATCCCACCCGAGCACGACGCCCGGGGTGAGGGTGAGGGCGTCGGAAACAGTGATGGCGTAATCCAGGGCGGCCTCGTAATAGAAGCCGTCGCGGGTGAAACTGTACGCGCCGAGCAGGGTGGCCGACAGGTTGCCGAAGCTCCGTCCGACGGACGCGGTCATTTCCTGCTCGTCACCGATGCCCTGGTTGCCGCCGAGGGACTTGCGCGGGTAATAGTAGCCGGCGTAGCCGAGCGTGAATTCCCAGGGATCCAGGGAATAAGCGAGGCTGCTGACCAGGTCGAACTCATTGTAATCCGTATCGACATCCTGCAGAAACCACGGGGTGATGTTGAGGGAGAGGGAGTCGGTCAGGGCGAGGTCCCACGAAAGCTGCGTCCACACCGTGTTTTCCTGGAGCCGCTCGCCGCGGAAAATATAGTGGCTGTCCCAGCCGAAGCTGGCCTCCAGCCCGATGCCGCCGAGCAGGCCGGCCTCCGCGGCGGTTTCGGTCACCGGAGGAGCAGCGGCCGGCGGGGCGGTCGATCCGGCGCGGCTGGCGGGTGCGGCGGCGGCCAGCAAGGCGGCCGCCAGAGTGAGGGGAACGGAAGAATAGGATTTCATGGGTGTTGAGGAGAGGATTACAGAATCAGAGCGGTCGGATTCTGCCAATACCCAAAATCAGACATTTTCAGCCGGTTGCGGCCGCGCTTGCGCGGGTGCGGCGACGGGATAAAGGATTCCTTGCTTCATGACCCTTGAGGAGATCCGCCGGCGCATTGACGCCCTTGACACTGAACTGCTGCGCCTGCTCAGCGAGCGCGCCGACCTTGTGCATGAAGTCGGGGTGCTGAAAAAAAAGGAGGGGATTTCGATTTACGCGCCCGAGCGCGAGGAGGCCGTCTTCCAGCGCCTGCTGAAGCTCAATACCGGCCGCCTGCCGGAAAAATCCATCCGCGCCATTTACCGCGAGATCATGTCGGCCGCGCTTGCGCTGGAGGAGGAGCTGAAGATCGCGTACCTCGGTCCCGCCGGCACCTGGACGCATCAGGCGGCCCTGAGCAAGTTCGGCCACAGCGTGCAGTACCTGCCGCAGTCGAGTTTTGCCGATGTGTTTGACGAGGTGGCGCGCCGCCGGGCCAGCTACGGGGTGGTGCCGATTGAGAATTCGACCGAAGGGGCGGTCAACCACACGCTTGATCTTTTTGCCGATTCCAACCTCAAGATCTGCGCGCAATTGTTCCTGCGGATTGACAACTGCCTGCTGGCGAAGATTCCGCGTGACCAGATCACGGTGCTCTACAGCCACCCGCAGGTTTTCGGGCAGTGCCGCGGCTGGATCCGCACCCATTTTCCCAATGCCCAGCTGATCGACTGCGCCAGCACCACCAAGGCCGCGGAAATGGCCGCGACCATGCCGCACGCCGGGGCGCTGGGTGGCGCGCTGGCCGCGGAAATGAACGGTCTTCAGGTCCTGGAATCATCGATCCAGGACAGCGCGACGAATACCACCCGTTTCCTTGTCCTCAGCGAGAACATCTGTCCGCCGACCGGGAACGACCGCACCTCGATCATGTTCGCGGTCAAAAATGAGCCCGGCAGCCTGTACCACGCTCTCGAGCCGTTCCACTCGCTGCGGCTCAACCTCGCCAAGATCGAGTCCCGGCCGTCAAAGAAAAAGGACTGGGAGTACTTCTTCTTTGTCGACCTGCTCGGCCATTGCGAGGACGAAGCGGTCAAGCGCAGCCTGGATGCGCTCAGCCAGCATTGTTCGTTTCTCAAGGTGCTCGGCAGTTACCCGAACACGGTGCCCTGAGCGGCCGGCTGCCGCGCCGCCCAGACCCGGGTCCGCCAGTGGCGGTAGGCGAACAGGGCATGCAGGTAGGCGCGGACCGCGGTCTGGGACAGCGCCCGACCCCACCACCCGCGCCCGAACGCGTAGGTGACCCTATCGGTCATCACGCATCCGCCCGCGCCATCGGGATCGAACCGGTGCTCGTGCACGAAGATCCGGAACGGGCCCTTGATGATCTCATCGACCAGCAGCCCGGGCGGCTGCACCGTGCGCCACCGGCCGGTCCAGCGCAGCGGGATGACCAGCCAGTCGCGGCAGTGGATTTCCAGCAGCCGTCCCTCGGCGGCCGGACCCTCCGTTTCGAGGCGGACCAGCCGGAGCGTCGGCGGCATGACCACCGGCAGGTTGCGCGGGTCGCTGTGAAACGCGAAAACAACGTCGGGCGGCGCGGCCAGCCGGGTGCGGGCGCGGAAGACACAGGCGCGGTCGGTGGCGGCAATCATGGTGGCGAAGGAAGTTCGCAGAGGCCGACGTAGTCGGGCCGGTCGGCGGCGGTGGCGTGCATGAACCGCCGGACCACGCGGCCGCGGTGGAGGAGGAAGGCGCCGGGCATCTGGGTGCCGTCGCCGGCGAGTGCGCCCACGCCGTGGCCGGCGCGCCAGACGCGGTACCCGCGCCACCAGACCCGGAGTCCGAGGAGCTGACCGAGCCGGCCGCGCCGCAGGCCGAGCCCGCGGTAGAGCCGGCGATCCGGGTCCGGGACGGCCGGCACGTCGGCCAGGCCGTAGCGTCCGGCGAAGTCGGCGAAGTCGGCGGGATCGCCCATGTGCACGAGGACGAGGGAGGCGCCGGCGGCCTCGATGGCGGCCCGGCGTTCTTTCAGGTCGGCGAGGGCTTCGCGGCAGAAGGTGCATCCGGAATGCCGCAGAAAGACGGCGAGAACCGGACGCGTCATGGAAAGTTCGGCCAGGCTGGCTCCGGTGCCGGTGCGCGCTTCGGCGAGCAGGGTGGATTCATCGGGCAGCGCGGCGGCGTCCGGTTCCTGCACATGATGCTGCCAGGCGTGGCGCAGCATGAGGGCAAACGGGATCCACCAGATGAGGTCGTTGAAAACACAATTCAGGGCGAAGGCCCACGGGAGCGCGCCGGTGGCCAGCGACTGGACCATGCCGATCGGCCCGAAGACTTTTCCGAGCAGGCCGACGAGGACGATGGGCCAGTGGCGGGCGGGATCGGTGGCGGCAATGGCATAGCCGATGCCGTAGACCCCGACGATCATGCCGAGGCACTGCCAGAACTGCGGGTAATTCGGCCGCGCCATACCCAGCGCGTCAAATATCACCATCGGAAAAACCACCGCGAGGCCGCCCCAGAGGAGATTGCAGACTCCGGCGGCGAGCAGGACGCGGCGCATCCACCGCGGAGTGGATGCGGCACCGGTCAGGTCATGGGTTGCAGGCATCAGAAACGGGTCAGCAGAACATCCGCCACGGCACGGCCGCTGTGCATGGCCCCCTCGATGGAGGCGGTTTCGGTATGGTCGCCGCAGAGCCACAGGC
>JALRGF010000317.1 GCA_023253495.1 Verrucomicrobiales bacterium | reverse complement strand
CGGCGGCATGAACGAAATCATCGTCAAACACGCCATCAACCGCGCCGGCGGTCTGCCCGACAACTACAACGACATCATCCACCTCATCAGTTTCCGCTCCGACATCGTCGGCCCCGCCCGCATGGAAATGGAGCGCTTCAGCAACAGCTGGCTTGATGAATTCTACCCCGAGGGATCCGATGGCACGCTCTTCAAACTCGAAGGCATCCGCGTGCCCACCCTCACCTTCGCCAACGGCTCCATCCCCGCCGGCAACCCGGAAGGCATCAAAAACCTCACTACCAACGGTATCGGCTGGGTCGTCCAGCTCGACCTCGCCGACCTCGGGCCCGACGGCGGCCAGTACCGCCACGGCTACCGCTGGCTGAACAATTTCTCCCGCAACGACAATGCCCGTTTCGTCGAAATGTGCCGCACCCTGAGCCTGCCCACCGCCACCGCCGCCCAGGGCCTCGCCTTCGAACAGGCGATCGAGCCGCTCATGGACGTTGACGAATGGATGCGCTGCCTCGCCATGATGTCGCTCTTCTGCATCGACGACGCCTATGCCCGGCCGGGCGGCCCGACCAGCAACCCGCACAACCTGAATTTCTACATGCCCCCGACCCCGGACGGCAAAATCGCCGCCATCCCGTGGGACTGGAACTTCGTCTTCGCCGTTTCCAACACCAGCCCGCTCACCGGCGACAAGAACATCCAGAAGGTCATCGCCCGGCCGCGCTTCAAACGCCTCTTCCTCGGGCACTTCAAGAACATCGTCGAGACCACCTTCAACACCGCCTACATGAACCCATGGCTGGCCCACTACAGCTCGGTCACCGGCGAAAGCTACACCGGCTACGCTTCCAATATCACCGGCCGGCGGAATCATGTCCTCAGTCAGATCAACGCCCAGATCCCCAATACCCCGTTCACCATCACCTCCAACAACGGCGAGGACTTCAGCGTGGACGGCCCGACCGCCATCCTCGAGGGCGACGGCTGGGTCGATGTCCGCGACATCCGCGTCAACGGCTCCCCGGAATCGCTGCCGGTCACCTGGACCGACCAGAATTCCTGGCGCCTCACCGTACCGGTCGCCCCCGGCGCCCAGGCGCTCACCCTGACGGCCTTCGACGGCCGCGGCGTGGCCGTCGGCAGCGACACCATCACCCTGACCAATACCGGCACCATCCGCCCGGCCGGGCCCGATACGATTGTCATCAGCGAGGTCCACTACCGGCCGGCCGGTGCCGACGGTGAGGAATTCCTCGAACTCATGAACATTTCCACCACCCACCCGGTCGAACTCGGCGGCTGCTCATTCACCGCCGGCATCGATTTCTCCTTCGCGCCCGGCACCGTGCTCGCTCCCGGTGCCCGGCTGGTGGTGCGCGGGTCGCAATTTCTCAATGCCACCGCCCTCGCCAACAGCGGGGAACGGCTGCGCCTGGAGGCCCCGGGCGGCATCATCATCAAGGATTTTGAGTACGACGACGCGCCGCCGTGGCCGGCCGAGGCCGACGGACAGGGGCCGAGCCTCGTGCTCATCGCCCCGTGGGAAAACCCGGATCACGCCAACCCTTTCCACTGGCGCGCCAGCACCACCCCCGGCGGCAACCCCGGCACCGGAGACACCGCCCCCCTCACCGGCGACCTGCTCACCTACGCCCTCGGCCCCGATCCGCAGACGCACTTCGTCCCCTCCCCTCAGGGAATGACCTTCATCATACCGCGCATCCCGAATGCCGACCACGCCGAAATCACCGGCGAAGCCGGCCGGCAACTCAACGACTGGCAGCCGGCCCGGCTCGTCGGCGCCACCGCCACCACCCTGACGTTCCTGATCCCGGCGGACCTGCAGGCGGGCGGCCGGGTGTTCACCCGGGTGCGCGTGCGCGCCCGGTGAAGCGCCGGCGCCAGCGCTCCGCCGCCCCTCCGCTCCGGGATCGCCGGCGTCCATCCTCCCCGGCGCGCCCCTTACCGCGTCCCCAAGGCCAAGAGCGTCTGGAAGTGGGGCGGCTCGGCCTCGCGATCGACGACGGCGGTAAAAACCTCGCGGAACCCGCCGGCCTTGAGGAACTGCTCGACCTCCACCTCGGAAAACCCCAGCCAGACGTCGGCATAGAGTTCGCGCGCCTCCTCGAAATCATGGCGCAGCAAATCCAGGATCACCACCCTCCCGCCGGGGCGCAGGATGCGGGCCGCCTCCGCCACCGCGCGCGCCGGTCGCTGCGCGTGGTGCAGCGCCTGGCTGAAGACCACCAGATCCACCGCCGCATCGGCAATCGGCGGCGCCTCCAGATCCCCCAGCCGGAACTCAAGATTGGCCACCCCATGGTCGCGGGCCAGCTGCGCCCCGAATTCCACCATGCGCGGCGAGTTGTCGACGGCGATCACCTGCTTCGCCCGCTGGGCGAGCAGTTGCGAGAGTGTCCCCTCGCCCGCCCCGAGATCCGCAATCACCGCCGGTTCCATCAATCTGATCAACGCTTCACACAACGCCTTCCACGACCGGCCGGGCACATAGGTGCGCCCGAATTTGCCGGCCAGCTGGTCGAAATACGCCCGCGCCTTGTCCGACCGCTTCCGCAACACCAGGGCCAGCGCCGCGGCATCCGCCGCCGCCTCCGGCAGCTCGTCCCCCGCCCGGTCCACCAGATCCCACAAAGCCGGCGCCCCCGCGGCCGCCGCCGCTCCATAATGAATGTTCTTGCCCACCCGGCGGTCACCGACCAGCCCGGCCGCCCGCAGCTGCGACAGCTGGGTGGAAATCCGCGACTGCCCCATGCCGAGGATTTCCTGCAGCTCGGCCACCGTCAGCTCGTGCTGGCGCAGCAGCCGCAGCAGCCGGACCCGTGTCGGGTCCGCGATCAGCTTGAGCGATTTCAGAAGTGACGGCATCGGCAAAACGCGCACAGTGGCCGACACCGGTCGCCCGGAGCAAGCAGGAATTGCCCGCGCCAGACGCTCCGCCCGCCCGTCGCCCCCGCCCACCCCGCATGCCCGCCATCCTCGCGTTGGAAACCAGCTGTGACGAAACCGCCGTGGCCATCACGCGCGGCGGCGCCGTGCTCGCCAGCGAAATCAGTTCCCAGATCGCCCTCCATCAGCCGTTCGGCGGGGTGGTTCCGGAACTGGCCTCCCGCAGCCACCTGCCGCAGATCCGACCGCTCATCACCGCCGCCCTCGACCACGCCGGGCTCCGGCTGGCCGACATCGACGCTTTCGCGGCCACCGCCGGCCCCGGTCTGGCCAGCTCCCTGCTCATCGGCAATACGGTAGCCAAGGGATTGGCCCTCGCCTGCCACAAACCATTCCTCGCCATCAACCACCTCGAGGGGCATCTGCTCTCCCCCTTCATCGGTCACCCCGCCGGCGTGGTGCCCTGCGTCGCCCTCATCGTCTCCGGCGGCCACACTCTGCTCCTCCACTGCCGGGGCGCCGGCCAGTACACCCTGCTGGGACGCACCAAGGACGACGCCGCCGGCGAAGCCTTCGACAAGACCGCCAAAATGCTCGGTCTGCCGTACCCCGGCGGGCCGGCCATCGACCGCCTCGCCCGCACCGGAAATCCCCGGGCGTTCGACCTCCCCCGCGGCATGCTCCACAGCGGCGACCTCGCCTTCAGCTTCTCCGGCCTGAAAACCGCCGTGCTCTACACTTTGGAAAAACAGGCGGCCCCGCCCACCGGCCAGACCCTCGCCGACATGTGCGCCAGCATCCAGGCGGCCATCATCGACGTCCTCGTCGCCAAAACCCTCGCCGCCGCCCGCCTCACCGCGGCCTCAGTCGTCGCCGTCTCCGGCGGCGTCTCCATGAACAGCGGGCTGCGCGCCCGCCTCACCACCGCCGCCAGCGAGGCCGGCCTCGACCTCCGCCTCGCCGCCCCCGCCCTCACCACCGACAATGCCGCCATGATCGGCTTCGTCGCCGGCCTGCGTCTCGCCGCCGGTCTGTCGTCCGCCCTCACAGAGGACGTCGACCCCAACCTGCCGCTCGGAGGCGCATCGGAAGGATGAAGGATGAAGGATGAAGGAAGGATGAAGGAAGGATGAAGGATGATCGGCAGGGCGGCAGGAAAGGCCGGCGGGACCTGAACGCGGGGGGCCGGGGTGCCGCCACCACCCCAGGCGGATCCAACACGGCGCGAGGCACGTGTTTTTCGGGTTGCGTGGTTCCGGCGACGCGGTATCTATTCCACCCTTTTTCCCCCGGCAGTCCCCTGCCGTCGGTCTCCCCGCCCCCTTTCACCACCCATTCTCATGCCTAAGAAGGCCGCCGTCACCGCGCCCAAAACCGCGAAAAAAGCCCCTGCCGCCAAGGCCGCGGGGAAATCCGCGCCGTCCTCCGCACGCAAATCCGCGCCGTCCTCCGCCCGCGCGTCCAAACCCGCCACCGCTGCCAAAAAGCCCGCTCCCAAAGCTCCAAAGGCTCCCAAAGCGGCTCCAAAAGCTTTGACCACAAAAAAACCAGGTTCCAAAGCCGCCCCACCGGCCAGCAAATCCGGCAGTGGCAGCAAGGCGCCGGTCAAAGCCGCCCCGAAACCGGCGCTCGCCGCCACCAAGTCGACCATCGACCTCCAGAATTTCACCCCGGTCAAAATCACCCGCCCGGCCAACTGGGAGATGACTCCCTGGCACAAAAAACAGAAGCAGAAGCTCATTGAACTGCGGGACTCGCTGGTCGACGCCATGGACGGCGTGGCCCGCGACACGCTGGAAGGCAGCGAGGCTTCCGCCTTCGGCATGCACCAGGCCGACGCCGGATCAGATGCTTACGACCGCGACTTCGCACTCAACATGCTCTCGAAGGAGCAGGACGCCCTTTACGAAATCGAGGAAGCGCTCAAACGCATGGACGCCGGCACCTACGGGATCTGCGAGATGAGTGAGAAAAAGATCCCGCACCTGCGCCTCGAGGCCATTCCCTTCGCCCGCTACACGGTCGAATGCCAGGCGCAGCTGGAAAAGGAAAACCGCGGCGGCTACGGCCGCCGGCCCCCGGTGCGTTCGCTCTTCGGCCTCGGCGGCGAGGACGAGGACGAGGACGACGAATCCGAAGGTGGCAGTTCCGGCAGCAGTTCCGACAGCAACGATTAATCCACATCCGCTTTATGCCCCGCGACATCATCATCCTCGAGTGCACCGAAGCCAAGGCCGAGGGAAAACCCACGTCCCGCTACATCAGCACCCGCAACACAAAGAGTCT
>JALRGF010000290.1 GCA_023253495.1 Verrucomicrobiales bacterium | reverse complement strand
AGGTGGTGTCGGGGTTGATCGCGGCTGCCTGGTTCGCCGGCAGCGTCCACGGCGTGGTGGTCCACACGAGGAGGGACAGACAAGGGCCGGTGTCAGGCACCGATAGCGGGAACGTCACGTAGATGGAGGGGTCCGTCACATCCTTGTAGCCCTGCGCCACCTCTCCAGGGTAGTGGCGGCGCGCAGGCTCAGCCTCCGGCGGTAGGGCCCGACAGGGGCGGCTCTGCCGAACCGCCGGGCCGACGAGAGTGATCGCCGCCGGCGATCTGGTCCAGGGCGTGCTCGATGAGGGGCGCGAGGACGGCGAGGCCATCCTTGGCGCCTCCGGGGGACCCGGGCAGGTTGACGATGAGGGTCCGCTGGGCCAGCCCGGCGATGCCGCGACTGAGGACCGCGGTCGGGATTCCCTGGGCCACGCCGTACGTGCGAATCGCCTCGGCAATCCCGGGGACGGGCCGGGTCGGCGCTTTGAATTTTCCCGCGGGGATGCGTCCCGGCTGGACGGGCACCGGGAGCTGGCCGGAGCCTTCGACGTGCTTTTTTTCCGTCACCAGAACCTGTATCACGGTCGCACCCTGTGGCGGAAAATTTTCGATCAGGGGCTGGCCCGCCTGCGCGAGGACGGGCTGCTGGTCGTCACCAGTTATTTCGACCGCGAGCACTCTCTGGCTCTCGAGGCTTTCCAGGAGCTGGGGGCGGAAGTTGTACTCACCGAACGCAACCCGGAAAGCCGGGCCCTCATCACTCCGGGTAAATCCGTCGATCGCCACGTGGCGGTCCTGCGGAAAAAGACGCGCGGGTGAGGAGCGGACGGGCGAGGGGAGGGCGGGTCAGGAACAGGAGGGGGAGGGCTGCTTGGAGCGACGCGGCGGCGGCGGGGCCGTGCCACCGGCGGTCCGGAGCCGTCGGGGGGCTTGTGGCTTCGGGCGGGCGGGTGGCTCTCGGAGAACCGGCTTGACGGCCGGTGCGGGTGGTCATCTTGGTGAGATGGTGGCGGCGGCCGCCGGCGCGCGACATGATGACGATATCCCGATTCTTTTTCTGCTTCTGCGTGATGGTGGCCGTGTGGGCGGGGGCCGGTACGGCAGCGGCGGGTTCGTTCAATACGGTGGTGATCGACGCCGGTCACGGGGCTCACGACTTCGGAGCCAACCGCGGGTCGTTTTTTGAAAAGCATATCGCGCTGGATGTGGCGCGCCGGCTGGAGCGGTTTTTGCGGAAGAACGGGGTGCGCACGGTGATGACGCGGTCGAACGACCGGTTTATTCCCCTGGGCACGCGGGCGGGTATCGGAAACCGTTCCGGGCGGAGCGTTTTTGTCAGCATCCACGTCAATGATGCGCGCCGCCGGTCGGCGGCGGGCTTGGAAACATTTTACCATGTGCGCGAGGGGCAGAAGCTGGCGGCGCTGGTGCAGCGGGAAATGCTCCGCAATACAAACCACGGAGGCAACCGCGGGGTGAAATTCGCGCGCTTCAAGGTGCTGCGGGAATCGTCCAGACCGGCCATCCTCGTCGAGACGGGATTTGCCTCCAACAGCGGCGACCAGAAACGGCTGCGGGATCCGCGGTACCGCGAGGCCATCGCCCAGAGCATCGGCATCGGGCTGCTCAACTACCGTCGCTGACACGCATCCCCCGGGCATGACGGTGACTTGCGAACAAATGCGGGCTCTGGAGGCCGCGGCGGTCGCTGCGGGCGTCACCGAGGACGCATTGATGGAAGAAGCCGGTCTCGGGATTGCCCGGGCGGTGGCGGCGCTGGTCCCGCGGCCGGATGCCGTGGTGATTTTTGCCGGCAAGGGACACAATGCCGGCGATGCATTCGTCGCCGCCCGCCACTGGCTGGAGGCCGGGTGGCCGGTGGTGGTCAGAGCGTGTTTCGACCGCACCGACTGGCGTCCGTTGACCGCCGCCAAGTGGCAGCGCGTGGCCGACCGGCTGGCCACGGATGTCCCGGCAGCCGGTCGCCTGCTGCTGGTCGACGGCCTGCTCGGACTGGGTTCCGGCTGCGGGTTGCGGGCGCCGGTGCGGGAGGCGTGCCGGGAACTCAACGCCCTGCGCGCGCGGCGGCACGCCTGCGTGGTGGCCGTCGACGGGCCGACCGGCGTGGATTTCGACACCGGGAAGGCTGATGTCGACGCGGTGCGGGCGGATCTGACGGCCACGGTGGCGGCGGTGAAGGGCGGGCTGCTGGCGGAGGCGGCCGTCGATCATGTCGGACGGCTCACGGTGGTGCCGGTGGCGGCTCTGGAGCCGCGCGGCGGGGAGGATGGGCGGCCGGGCGACGAGGTGCTGGTGCCGTCGCGGTTGCGGCCGATGCTGCCGGGGCCGCGACCGTTTGATTTCCACAAAGGCCGGGCCGGCCGGGTGCTGGTGGTGGCCGGCTCACGCGGGATGCTGGGGGCCGCGCGTTTCGCCGCCGCGGCCGCCGTGCACGGCGGCGCCGGGCTGGTCACCCTGGCGGCGCCCAAGGACGTGCAGGATGTGGCGGCGGCCAGTCTGGCCCCTGAGGTCATGGTGCGCGGCTATCGGGATTTCCGCGAGCTGGCGGCGGCGCCGGCCGATGCCCTCGCTGTCGGTCCCGGTCTCGGGCGCCGCGACGACGCCGGACTGGCGGCTTGGCTGGCCGGCGAGACGAGGCCGGCGGTGGTGGACGCCGATGCCCTGAACGCATTGGCGGCGGTCGGGGTCGCGGACGCGGCGGGGTCGGCGCGGGAGGCGCGGGAGGCGGTGGCGCGTCCGGACCGTCTGCTCACCCCGCACCCCGGAGAAATGAAGCGGTTGCTCGAGGCCTGGGGGCGGTCGTGGGTCGACGCTCCGCGAGCCCGCCAGGCGCAGGGGCTCTCGTCCGAACTGGGAGCGGTGGTGATGCTCAAAGGGGCGCGCAGTCTGGTCGCCGCCCCGGCCCACCCGCTGGCCCACAATACCACCGGCCACCCGGGCATGGCCAGCGGCGGCATGGGCGATGTGCTCACCGGCCTGGCCGCCGCCCTGCTTGCGCAGGGGGTGTCCCCACGCGCCGCCGCCTGCCTCGGCGCCTGGCTGCTCGGACGCTCCGCCGAACTTGCCCTCGCCCGCGGCTCGGCCTCCCCGGAATCACTCCGGGCCAGTGTCGTCCTCGACCACCTCGGGCCCGCGTTTGACGCCTTGCGCTATGGCGACGCCTGATGAAATCCGCCGCGGGCCCGACAATCACTTTTCTCCGGTCGGAAAACGTTCATGGTTCATCCATGCCTGATCGTCGCCTCTGTCTTCGCCTCGCCCTTACCGGGGCTTTTTCCTGGATGGCTGCTGCCGCCACCGGGTGTGGCCGGCGGGGTGGGGGGGATGCTGCCGCGGGCGGGGCGGCGTTGCGGGTCGGCATGGAGCTGTCGTATCCGCCGTTTGAGATGCAGGATGCGGCCGGTCAGCCCGACGGGGTGGGGGTGCGCCTGGCTGAGGCGCTGGCGGCGTCTCTGCAGCGGCCGCTCCAGATTGTGCCCATGGGATTCAACGGCCTGATTCCGGCGCTGCAGACAGGCCATATCGACATCATCGTCAGCTCGCTGACCGCCAATGACGAACGCCGGAAACAGATCGATTTCTCCGAGCCCTACGCCTTCACCGGGCTGGCCCTGCTGGTGCGCAAAGGGGCGGCCATCCGATCGGTCGAAGACCTGAAAACCCCCGGCCGGGTGGTGGCCGTGAAAAGCGCCACCACCGGGGAGACGTGGGCCG
>JALRGF010000245.1 GCA_023253495.1 Verrucomicrobiales bacterium | reverse complement strand
TCCTCAATGGTGCTGGTGATGGGTGCGGAGTCGCCGCACCCGGAGGTCCTGGTGAAATCAAGGGCGGTGGCCGCGGTGGCCGCCCGGCTTCCGTTTCCATGGTGCCTGGGCGGACTGCTCGCGCTGCTGCCTCGTGGCCTGGCGGACGCCGGGTACGACTGGGTGGCGCGGCGCCGGCACCGCTGGGGCCGTGGCCCTGCATCCGCCCGTTGCACGACCTGACCTGTGACGGCCGGCCTATTCCCTCGGCCGCGAGGGGTCGTAAAGGATCTGGATGTCGGCGTCGCGCGTTCCCAGCAGCGACTGGGCGCGCCGCAGGGCGTTGCGGGTGGCGAGGTTCGGGTTGCTCACCGAGCCGGGAAACACGTTGTCGCGGCCGAGGACCTCAACCATGCCGGAATTTTTCAGCACCCGGTAGACGTCCTTGGTTACGCCGCTGATCAGAAGGTGACGGTGCTTGGCCTGCATGAAACGCACCAGCTCCTCCAGCGCCATCACACTGGTGGCATCAAGATGCCGGGCATTGCGCATCCGCAGGATGATGACCCGCAGGCAGGTGTCGCCGGCCAGCCGCTGGATCTGCGTGCGGAAAAGTTCCGCCGCGCCAAAGAACAATTCGCCCTCGACATGCACGATCGAGATGGCCGGATGCTGGCGCGGGGCTTCGGCTCCGGCCGCGGTCAGGTGCCCCTGTGGCGTGAAGGCGTATTCGACCAGCTCGGGCCGGGCCGCCTTGCGCAGATACAGCATGATCGAAAGCCCGACACCGACAAAAATGGCGACCTGCAGCGGCAGCAGCAGGGTGGCCAGCAGGGTGACCAGAAGAGTGGAGGCGTCCGAACGGGTGGCCCGCAGACAGATGCGGAGCTGGCGCGGATGGACGAGGGTGCAGGCGACACCGATGACCAGGGTGGCAAGTGCGGCGCGCGGGAGATGACCGATGGCGGCGCCGAGCGTCACCGCCGCCACGGCGCAGAGCCCGCCGGCGATCAGGCTGCTGCCCTGACTGGCCGCGCCGCTGGAATGGTTGAGTGAGCTGCGGGTCAGCGAGCCGCTGGCCGGCAGTCCGCTGAGGAACGAGGTGGCAAGGTTGGCCGCGCCAAGGCTGAGGACTTCCTGGTTGAGGTCGACGCGGTCGCCGGTCAGGCTGGCCAGTGATTTGGCCATCAGGGTGCCTTCAAGGGCGGCGACAAAGGCGATGGCAAATGACAGGCCGATGAGCGGGCTGAGCCGCGCCCAGATCGCCGGATCCCCAAGGTCCGGCATGGCCGGCATCAGGTCGCGCGCACCGAAAGCCGGCAGGGTCTCCACAGGCACCCCCGAGTACTGGAGCAGGGCCCCGACGGCGGTGCCGCCCGCGAGGGCCAGAGCGAAGGTCGGCAGGCGCGGCCAACGTCGGCGCAGACCGAAATGCACGCCGAGGGTGACCGCCGAAATAAGCGCCGCCGGCCAGCGGGCGTCGGGCAGACGGGGGAGCAGATCGGCCACCAGGCCGGCAAAGGTGGTGGCGCCGCCGGCGGCCGCCAGCCCGAGCACCGGGGCCAGCTGGTTGGCCGCAATGAGCAGGGCACACCCGGCAAGATACCCGACAACAACCGAACGGCTGACATACTGCAGCAGGTCAGCCAGCCGGCAGTACGCCGCCACCACCAGGAAGGCGCCAGCCATGAAAATGAGGACGGGGAGCATTTCCTCGCGATCGGCCGGCGACAGCAGGGCGAGGCCGCTGAAGACCAGAAAGGCGGTGGCATTGGTCGGGCCGAGAATGGTGTGGCGGGAGCCCGAAAGCAGCGGACCGATCAGCGAGGCGATGGCGGCACAGGTCAGGCCATGGGCGATCGGCACGCCGGCCATGGCCGCAAAGGCAAGTCCCTGGGCCACCGCGAGCAGGGCGACATTGACCCCGGCCACCGCATCCCGGCGCAGCCGCAGCCAGGAATAGTGACGCCACACGCGCCGCGCCGGCAGAAACTCAAGCGAGTTTTCCAGCAGAAACCCTCTCAGCGCGCGAGCGCTGGATCGAAGCACGGCGGCGGGATTCATGCGGACAGTCCATCCTTGCCCCGCCAAGTGGCCCTGGCAAATGATGTCGATTCCAGCACCACCTTTCCAATCACTTTCCGCCCTCTTCCGGCCCCCACCCATCGGAAGCTTGTGGCGCGTCGAGATAATGACGGGAGATTTATTTGCGATAAATTGTGCGGGTGAAGGGTTTTTGGGCGGGGAGCGGGCGGTTTTTTTCGATTTGAGGGCGAGCGCTGACAGTGTGCCTGTCCGCCAAGAGTGCTGTCAGTGGTGTGCATTGCGTACCTGTCCGAACGTGGAGCGCTGACAGTTTACCTGTCCGGCGGTAAGAATCAGATCTCTAGAACCGAGCTGAAGGGCTTCTTTCGAGGCTGAAGAGGGCTGAGGGATCTCTTGTGCGGTCCCGGTGTTGTTATTTTCGCCATTTGTGTAGGGGCGTCCCGGCCACAAAAGCAAGCCTGCCCGCTGGCGTGGCCGAGCATCCCGGGCACGGATCTTCCTGCCGCCGCATCCGGCGGGGTGCTGGGCGTGATGGCCACGGCCGGTTCGGCAGGCAACAGGCGGGGAGGCCGCGCAACAACTGGGGATCTCTCAGCCGGTGGGGCGGACGCGCAGGGCGC
>JALRGF010000196.1 GCA_023253495.1 Verrucomicrobiales bacterium | reverse complement strand
TCCTACTCTTGCAGGGCCTTACGGCCTTCGCCCGATCAATTTGGTCGGTGGGCAGGTGTTTCCGGTTGCCATCATGATAGACGCCGCGGAGGCGGATGGCGACCTGTTTCAGGGTGGCCGCATCCTGGCGCGATTGGCGGCCGTTGATAAACTGGCCGGCGCGCGGGTCGCCAAGGCCGATGAGCACGGTGTGGCTGACCGACGGCGGCATGTCAGGCATGCCGGTCGGGGGTACGGTGTCGCCGTCGGAAACGACGACCACGGTGGTACTGGCGCGGGGCCAGGCATGGGCGATGCGGGCGGCTTCCGCGAGGCCGGAAAACAGGTCGGTGGATCCGGCGTCGAAGGCATGGGTGAGCGGCAGGTCGGTCAGGATGTTGCGGACGACGGCGACGTCGCGGGTGTCGATGACGACTGGTTTGGCGCTGGTGTAGGTGGCGACGACGCTGAGGCGGACCTGTTCCATGGGGACGCGTTCGAAGAACGACTGGAGCAGGCTGGAGGCGCGCTCGGCGCGGGTCTGGCTGAGGTCGGGGCCGGCGTCCTTGAGTTTCATGCTGGGGGAGACGTCGAGGACGAGGATGACGCGGCGGAGGCGGTTGGGGTCTTCGGTCTGGCGGGCCTGGTGGGTTTTGGGTGGCAGGAGGGCGAGGGAGGCGAGTGCCCAGGCGAGGGCGGTGGTGGCGGTGAGGCGGATGGCGGGGGCGACGGTGGTCCAGCGGGCGGGGCGGTGGCCGGGGCCGAAGGCGAGCGGGGCGAGGCGGCGGGAGCGGCGGGCGTGCTGCCATTCCGCGAGCGCCATGGTGGCGGCCGTGACGAGCGCGATGATTTCCGGGACGATTACCATGGCGTGTAGCGGAGACCGGCGGCCAGGGAGAGGAGCCAGACGGCGAGCAACCCGCCGCCGGCCAGCGCCCACGGGCGGAAGTTGTCCTGGGTTTCCGCACTGATTTTTTCGAGGCGGGCCGGTTTCATTTCGTCGATGCGCCGGAAGACGGCGTGCAGGGCGTCGGGGTCGCCGGCGGCGAAGACCTGACCGCCGGTCATGGTGGCGATGGTGGAGACTTCGGCGGGGGGAGCGGAGGTGTCGATGTGGATGCAGAAGACCTGAATGCCGGCGTTCTGGAGTTTGCGGGCGATGGTCACGTCGCGGCCGCCGGAGAGGTCGCCGCTGTAGCCGTCGGTGAGGAGGATGATCATGCGGTCGCCTTCGGTGCGGGCGGCCATCACTTTGAGGGTGTGTTCGAGGGCGGCGCCGATGCTGGTGCCACCACTGAACCACCGGGGCAGTTTTTGCGGGCTGAGGAAAGGCGGGGCGAACTTGAGGGCTCCGGGGTCGGAGGTCAGCGGCACCCATTCGAGGATGCTGTCGCCGAAGACGATCAAGCCGAAGGCATCACCCTGACGGCGGTCGATAAACCCGAGTACCGAATCCATAGCGGCGTCGTAGCGGTTGCCGTCGCCGTATGGGCTGAGCATGGAGCCGGAGACATCGACGAGGATTTCGATATTCGTCATGACGCGCTGGTCGCGGGGCAGTCCCCAGCGGCGCGGGCCGGCGAGGAGGATGAGGGCGATGGCGAGCAGGGCGA
>JALRGF010000108.1 GCA_023253495.1 Verrucomicrobiales bacterium | reverse complement strand
AGTCTAACCACCATCCTCAGCCATTGGCAAGAAACGGCCACCGTGTTACCGACTGACCGCTCCCCCGGGTGGCCGCAGCACGCCGCCCCCGCCCCGCGCCTCCCCCCGGCCTGCGGCATCCGCCTTGCCCCGGCCGGTGATTCCGTCTACGCTTTCCCGTCATGAACGCTCAAATGTGCCGCCTCTTCAGTGTCATCTGTTTTCAGTTGGGACTGTTTTCCATCGTCGGTTCCGTCTTCATCTGGTGGTTCCAGAACAGCGAGGATCCGGTGAAAAAGGCCCACGCCGAACGCTGCGGCATCTTCGTCGGCCTCTGGGCCCCCACCCTGCTCATCCTCTCCAACCGCTTCGACCGCTTCGCCGACAAAGCGCGCCTCCTGCCCGGCCACACCGCCGAAACCGCCGCCCCGGAGCAAGTCTGAGTCACCCTGCCGTCGGACGGCTGTACAATCGCACCCTGCCGTCGGACGGCCGCACGACCGCCCTCCGCCCGGCCACCCCGGGCCTGTCCTGTACCCGCGGGCGAAACGGTCACGGCTTCAGCCCGCGCCGCAGCCGGGCCGCCTTGAGGGTATTGGCCATCAGCATGGCAATGGTCATCGGCCCCACCCCTCCGGGCACCGGCGTGATCGCCCGGCAGCGCGGTGCCACCGCGGCATAGTCGACATCGCCCACCAGCCGCGTCCCGGTCTTCGTGCCCGGAGCGGGCAGGCGGTTGATGCCGACGTCGATCACCACCGCTCCTTCCTTGACCATGTCCGCCGTGACAAATTCCGGCCGCCCGATCGCCGCCACCAGAATGTCAGCCGACCGCGTCACCGCCGCCAGATCGCGCGTGCGCGAATGAGCCACCGTCACCGTGGCATCACCACCGCGCCCCTTGCTCATCAGCAGCAGGGCCATCGGCTTGCCCACGATCATGCTCCGCCCGAGCACCACCGCATGCGCCCCCCGTGTTTCCACTCCCGAAGCCATCAGCAGCCGCTGCACCCCGAGCGGCGTGCACGGGACAAATCCCGAAGGATCCTCCAGCGCCAGCCTGGCCACGTTGACCGGATGGAAACCGTCCACGTCCTTCGCCGGATCAATCGCGCGCACCACCTCGGCCTCATCAATGTGCGGCGGCGGCGGCGACTGCACCAGGATACCGTCAACTTCGTCATGAGCATTGAGCCAGGCCACCAGATCGAGCAGCTCCCGCTGCGTGGCCGTGGCCGGCAGTTCATGCTTGAAGGACGCCATGCCCAGCTCGCGGCAGCGGCGCACCTTGCTGCCGACATACACCTGCGACGCCGGATCATCGCCGACCAGCACCACCGCCAGTCCCGGCGTGATGCCGCGGGACGCCAGATCAGCCAGGTCGCGCCGGCACTCGGCGAACACCTCGTCCGCCACCTTTTTTCCATCAATAATCTCAGGCATAGGGAATGATCTTCTCAGCGTCGCAGGTTCGGGGGAAAGGTGGGAGCCGGACCGCGCGGAGGCACCGGCCGGGCCGGAGCCGGACCGGCCGGCGGCTCCGGAGGCGCGGTCTCCGCCGCCGGCGCCTCCGGAGGCGTGGTATCCCCCTCCTTGGCCGCACCGCCAGCCGCGGCTTCCGCCGCCGCCGCCTCCCGACCCCCGCTCAACAGCACCCGCAATTCCTTGATCCACTGGGTCGCCTGCTTGTGCGCCTGGTTCTGCTGGATAATTGAAAGCATCTTCGCCGCCGAAGCATCCGTCCCGGCCAGATACAGGTCCATGGCCTGCCCCCACTCCAGCGCCGGCAATACGTTCTCCCGGAAATTGCGGGTCGCAAACTCGGACTCCTGCGTGGCCACCTGGGCCGCCTCCTGCTGAATCCGCCGCGTCCACGCCGTCTGCAACCGGGCCGCATCCTTCCGCTGCCGCAGGTACGGCAGAATCGTCTTTTCGTAAATCCCCGTGAGATCACCCGGAATCAGCGGCCATCCCTCCGGCGGACGCACCGTGACATCCAGTTTGTACCGCTTCGCGATCGGCGTGCCCAACACCGAGGTGTCCAACGCCCCGCGGTTCCGCAACACCGTCTTGTCCGCCTTGGCCAGATCGTCGAGATACCCCAGCAGCGGCGTGAATACTGCCGCCCTCTCGTCGTCGCTGGTCGCATCGGCCACTTTCAGCGTGATCAGCAGATACTGCAGATGCAGCCGCAGCGCCCCCGCCGCTCCCGGCTCGCTCAAGCGCTTCCCCGGACCGTCCCGCCACGCCCGGAACTCGGCCTCCTTCCTGTCCCGGTCACGAAACTCCGTCTCCCGCACCGAATCAATCCACAACGCCACCGCCTTCACCTCCGCCGAGGCCGCCTCGGCAATCGCCTCCATCGCCGCCTGATTGTTGCCGGCCCGCGCCTTGGTCACCGTTTCTTCCAGCGTCTTCAACTGCTCCAGTAACTTCTCCGCATCCGTCCCCCCGGCATCCTGCGCCCACACCGCCCCGGCCAGCACCGCCCCGGCCAGCACGGGAACGACCCGTCCGCATCTCACCCATCCACCGCTCTTCGTGAATCGTATCCTGGTCATGCCTCGTACCATAGAAGCCCCCCGGGCCCCTCACAAGCCGGTCCTTTGTCCTTGATGCCCGCACCGCCAGCCCCATCATCCACACCATGAAACCTTGGATCCGCCCGCTCGCCGCCGCCTGCGCCGCCGCCCTGCCGCTTTCCGTCGCCGCCGCGGCCCACCCGCCGGCCGTCACGCTCCAGCAGGAATTCACCGCCTGCTCCTTCGAACGACCCATCACGCTGGTCATCCCGCCCGACGGCACCAACCGCCTCTTCCTCGCCCAGCAGACAGGAAAAATACTCATCCTCCCCGCCAACCGCACCGACTCCGCCACCACCACCTTCCTCGACGTCGCTCCGCTCATGGCCGTCGAAAATGACTTTGAAGAAGGCCTCGTCGGATTCGCCTTCCACCCGCAATACAAGGAGAACGGCCGGTTTTTCACCTGCTACGCCCAGCAGAATCCCAAAATCAACCGCCTCAGCGAATGGCGCGTCGATCCCACCCGCCCCGACCGCGCCGATCCGGCGTCGGAAAAAATCCTCCTCGAAATCCCCCGGCCGTTCTGGAACCACAACTCCGGCAACCTGGTCTTCGGACCCGACGGATTCCTCTACATCGCGGTCGGCGACGGCGGCCGGCGCGATGACGCCGCCCGCCTCGCCCAGAACCTCTTTGCCATGAATGGCAAGATCCTCCGCCTGGACGTCGACAGCCGCACCGGCCGCCGCCCCTACGGCATCCCCGCTGACAACCCGTTCCTCAAAACCGAAGGCGCCCTGCCCGAAATCTGGTGCTACGGTCTGCGCAACCCGTGGGGCCTCTCGTTTGACCCCGCCACCGGCACCCTCTGGTGCGCCGACGTCGGTCAGGATCAGTTCGAAGAAATCAACATCCTCGTGAAAGGCGGCAATTACGGATGGAGCCACCGCGAGGGCGCTCACCCGTTCACCCTGACCACCCTCACGCCGCCGAAAAACCAGGCCTTCATCGAACCCATCCACGAATACAGCCGCGACCAGGGGATATCCATCACCGGTGGTCTCGTCTACCGCGGGCAACGCCACCCGGACCTCCGCGGCGCTTACCTCTATGGCGACTGGGGCAGCGGCCGCATCTGGGCCCTGCACACCGAGGGACCGGACCACGCCGTCAAAGCGAATACCCCGCTCATCACCCCCGAAAACGCCCCAGCCCCCCCCGCCAAACCCACCGCTTTCTGCGAGGACGAAAACCAGGAAATCCTCGTCCTCGACTGGAACGGGCGGCTTTTCAGCCTCGCGCCCGCCACCCGCTGAGACCGCCGGCCGGTCGAGCCCTCCCCCCACTCCGGCCTGCGGCGGGTCCGGAGCCCGACCCCCTTCCGCACGCCCGCCTCACTGGATCATGCCCGCCGCCACCGTCTCATTGGTCTGCGGATCGATCAGAATGAAGCTGCCCGTCATGCGGTTGCGACGGTAGTCGTCGAAAAAAAGCGGTGCACTCGTCCTCAGCGAAATGCGCCCGATGTCATTCATCGCAAATTCCAGGTCATCCTCCACCTTGTGCAAAGTGTTGATGTTCACCTTGTACTTCACTTCACTGACCAGTGCCTGAACCTCGCGCGTGGTATGCCGCAGAACATATCGCCCGCGCGGTATCAACGACTTTTCACTCGAAAACCAGCAGATCATCGCCTCCAGATCCTGACCGCACCGGGGAACGTTGTTTTTCTTCACCAGCATGTCGCCCCGCGATATGTCAATGTCATCCTCCAGAGTCATCGTCACCGACAACGGCGCAAACGCCTCTCCCAGCTCCCGGTCATACGCATACACCTGCCGGACCCGCGTCGAAAACCCGCTCGGCAACACCTGCACCTCGTCGCCCGGCTTGAACACCCCGCCCGCCACCCGGCCCGCATACCCGCGGAAATCATGCCACTCGTCATTTTGCGGACGGATCACCCACTGCACCGGAAATCGCGCATCCACATGGTTGTCGGACGCCCCGATATACACGTGCTCCAGATGATACAGCAACGTCGGCCCCTGGTACCACGGCATCCGCTCCGACTTCTCGACAATGTTGTCCCCATGCTTGGCCGCCATCGGGATCGCCGTCACCTCGACAATATTGTCCAGACGCGAAGCAAACGTCCGGAACTCCTCCACAATCCGCGCGAAAACTTCCTCGCCCCAGTCCACCAGATCCATCTTGTTCACCGCCAGCACCACATGCTGGATCCGCAGCAGATTCGCAATAAACGCGTGCCGCCGCGTCTGCTCAATCACCCCCTGCCGCGCATCCACCAGCAGAATCGCCAGCTGCGCCGTCGACGCCCCCGTCACCATGTTCCGGGTGTACTGAACATGCCCGGGAGAATCCGCAATAATGAACTTCCGACGCGGCGTCGCAAAATACCGGTACGCCACATCAATCGTAATCCCCTGCTCCCGCTCCGCCTTCAACCTCGCCTATCTCGTGGTCGGCGTGGTGGTGGTCGAGGTGGTCTTCGTCTATCCCGGCATCGGGCAGCTGATGGTCGACTCCGTGTCGAGCCGCAACATGCCCGTGGTGCAGGCCTGCGCGCTGATCTTCGCGGCCACCTACATCCTGCTCAACCTCTCGGCCGACATCATCTCGATCATCACCAATCC